>DAOWCM010000082.1 GCA_030639555.1 Candidatus Eiseniibacteriota bacterium
CGGTCTTCGGATTGAACGGGTTGGGATGGCATCCGAGTCGAAGCGGCGTCTCGACCGCTTCACCTGTGACTCCGACGTCGGATGAGGTCATCTGCGCCTGGACCGCCACGCAGTTGGGGTTGCCGCCTACCGGGATGGTCGATTCGAGCGTGTTGCCGACAAGCTCTATCACATAGACGGCGTCGGTACCGGAGATGATGCCGCCCGCTATGAAAGCGTGCAGCTCGGAGTCGAGGATGTCGACGTCCCTGGGATCGGCACCCGCGTCGAGGGGGATGATGGTGGTCGACCAGTCGGACGTGTCGATGACGTACACGTTCGAGTCATCCTCACACGCGACGACCAGCCTGGAGCCGTCGAGGGTGACGTCGATGCCCCACGGGTCGTCGCCGACAGCGACAGTCGTGACCTCGGTGAGCGTGGCGCGGTCGATGACGCGAACGACGTCGGGACCCCGGTCGGTAACATACACATACTGCCCGCCGGGGTCGCACACCAGCTGCCACACGTCGGTTCCGATGTCGACGCTCCTCAAGACGGTAGATGCGTTCTCGTCGATCTCGTACAGCGTGTCGTCGTACCAGTCGAGGGCGTAGATGTTCTTGCTCACCGGGTCGAGCGCCATGTTGCCCGGGCCGTCGTAGGTCCCGCCGGAGCCCGTCAGGACGTAGAGGCTGTCCGTGATGGAGTAGTCCGACGTCTTGATGAGCGTCACGTAGTCCCCGTCTCGCGCGCTGACGAGCGCCGTGGAGCCGTCATCGGTGAACACAACGGAGTTCGGGTACTCGCCCACTGATATCGTGTGCGTGATCGTGTTGGTGGCCACGTCGATGACGACGACGTGGTCCCCCGACGCGTCGGGCACCCAGACCTCCGTACCGTCTGGTGACATGGTCGCATCGTAGGGATAGGGGTAGGCCGCCGGCAAGGGGATGGCCGTACCGACCGCGTAGGTCAAGAGGTCGAACGGAATGACGTCATCGGAGTTGCTGCAGCCGACGTAGCCATCGGCGGCGATCGCGGGGCCGGCCAGAGAGACCGTGATGCACGTGGCGAGTGCCACGGCGAGGAGAACCAGGAGCAGCGTCTTCACGGGAGCACCTCCTCGAGCACGTGGTGTGGCGCGGCAGAGCCGCCCGTGTTGTGGGGGTGCGTTCTTGCCGCGCGGCGTGTGAGAGCAACACTACAATCATATCAGATTGACCGTCCGCGCGCCACGTGACTGGGGGTGGGGCTCCCCTTGGATATGCGTGCCAACCGGTGCTCGGGCTTGCTTTTCGCGTGTTTCGGGGCCAAACTGGAGGGTACGCGCCACATGCGCATGCGTAGCGTCCTTCCGTCGGTTCGCCCGATGGGAAGGTCCACGTGTGGTTCAGATGAAAGGTGGTGGCGCGTGAACCCGGCACGTCTCGCAATACGACTCTCCGTTCTTCCGATTCTCCTGTCTGTCCTTGCGCTCGTCGTGTCTCCCGCGTACTCGCAGGAGATGACGCTCGAGTACCTGGGCAGGCTCAACTTCAGGTCCGGATACCCCGATCATATGATGGACGCGCGCGCGGTCGACGATTCCCTGGCCATCGTCGCCTCGAATCTCGGCCTTGCGCTGGTCAACGTCCACTCGCTGCCGGTCGACGGCACCGAGGACGCCATCTTCAGGCTCCCGGACCTGAACACGCGCGACCTGCGCATCAAGGACGGCCGTTACGTCTACGTGATCCTCGCGCGGACACACAGTCCCGGGGGACCGGGCCTCGCAGTTGTGGAGATCGTCGGCTCAACGCTGGTGCTGCGGAACATCGCCACAGAGCCCACGGTCATCTTCGAGAAGCTCGACCTGGTCGGCGACCGCCTCTACCTGACGACACACAGCTACGGCCTGAGAATCTACGATCTGTCCGACCCCCTCGCCCCATCGCTTGTCGGCAGCCTCTCAGATGGCCTGGTCGATGCCACCGGCATTCACGTTGTGGGCGACACTGCGTACGTCGCGGACGGCGCCGGTGGACTCAAGATCGTCGACATATCCGATGAGGTGAATCCGTTCGTCGCAGCGGGGGAGGACCTGTCTACGGCGACGGGAACCGCCCACGACGTGACCGTGCGCAACGGCCACGTCTACGTGGCGCTCGGTGGGGAGGGAGTGGCGTTCTACGAGAACGGACAGCTCGGAAGCCGCGTCGTGTATGACGCGGGCACGAACGCCAAGGACCTGAGCTGGATGGGCGACCATCTGGCGGTCGCGGAAACGGACGGCATTCGCGTGTTCGCGGTGGAGGCTGATGGGAGCCTGAGTCTGGCGGTGCGCGAGCTGGTAACTCGCCGCGGTACCAACGGGAGCCACCTGCGCATAGCGAGCGCCCTGGAATCGATGAACGGTGACCTTCTCCTGTGCGCCGACTGGGCGGCTACGGATCTCTACCGCCTGGCTCCCACATCCGGCGGCACGCAGGCGGACATCACTCCCAGCCTCATCCGCATTCGGTTCGCCCCCGGCGGCGGCACCGCGGATGTGACCCTCTGGAACACGGGAGCAGCGACGCTCGACATCACGAGCGTAGTGCCGAGCGTGCCATCGTTCACCGTCAGCTACGCGGGTGGGTCGATAGCTCCAGGTGACAGCGTCGCATTCACCATCAGCTACGACGGGACCCCCTCACAGGGGAAGGGCGTTGTGCTGTTCTACTCGAACGACCCCGACGAGAACCCGCTACCGATCCAGGTGTTCGGGAACACGGAGTACCTGGACCCGGGTGAACCCTCGGTAGACTTCACGCTGCCGTCGATTCGGAGGGACCCGGACACGGGGGATTACATCGAAGAGCCGTTCACGCTCTCCGACCACCTGGGGAAGATAGTGTGGTTCCAGGTCTACGGCACCTGGTGACCGGCCTGCCAGCCCGCGGTCGCGGACATGCAGAACACAATCGTCAAGGAGTTCGAGGGCAACGCAGACGTCGTCACGCTCCTGTTCAACCAGGGGAGCGTCATGGGCGAGGACTACGACTGGATGAAGACCTTCTGGGACAATCTCTATCTCAGGGGGACGGTCGTGCACGACGCCACTTGGGTCGCAGCGAACGAGTACCTTCAGCCGAACACCAACCTGCCGTTCGGCAGGGGTTTCATCATCGACCGGGACGGGACGGTTGCCCTGCCGTACTTCGGGCACAACCCCCGGCTGGTCATCGACACGATCTACGACCTCCTGGATGGAACATCGGTGCCGGGCGACGATGACGGGTCATTGCCAGGTAAGTCGGCCCTGGCGTTGCAGAGCTGGCCGAATCCATCAAGTTCAAGCTCAGCCATTACTTATAGACTGCCGGCGTCCGGCTACGCGTCAGTCAGGGTGTACGACGTCAGCGGCAGAGAGGTGGCGATATTGGCCAGCGGGAGGCATGAGGCAGGAGAGCACACGGCCTTCTGGGACGGTCTCGCGGCCGGCGGTGCGCCCGTCGGCAGCGGGATCTACTTCGTCCGGCTCGAGACGGCCACGAATATTCTTGCCAGGAAGATAGTTCTTGTGAGGTAGGGAGGGGCGCCCTTCCGCTGGCCGCCTGGTTACCGGAAGGGCTGGCGTCAGCCCGGTGGCCGCCGAGCCACCGGAGTGGCGTCCAGGTGGCACCATGAGGTCCAGAACTGGCGGGAGGACGCTCCGGCAGCCCGAATCCCGTTGACACTCCACACGCCTTCACTTAAAGTTATAAGTTCCGAAAGTGCCTAGAATTAGGGGCTGTTCGGGATGTTCGTGACGATTCTCGGGCTCGACGCCATGGGCGCTCGGCGAGCGGGTTGGTGTACCCTAAGGGAGGGTGCGTTGTCGGCTGGATCTACGCTGCTCGTACGCGGTGGCCACGTCGCCCTGCTTGATGACGAGCTGACGGTCTTGAACGATGGTGCGGTGGCCATCGTCGGCAACCGGGTCGAGGCCGTGGGTAGCGCGGCGGACATCGCTTCCCGGTACGATGGCGCCGAGACCATCGACGCCTCGGGCAAGCTCGTGATGCCGGGGCTAATCAACGCGCACACGCACCTTTACAGCGCCCTGGCGAGAGGGCTCGTCGCCGATATCGAGCCGTCCTCGAGCTTCACTGAGATTCTGGAGCACCTCTGGTGGCGTCTGGACAGAGCGCTGACCCTGGATGACGTCCGTCTCTCCGCGGCCGCCGGGGCCATCGATCTCATCAGGAACGGCACGACCACGATAATCGACCACCACGCGAGCCAGGTACATATAGACGGCAGCCTCTCCGCGGTGGCGGAGCCCCTGAATGAGTCCGGGCTCAGGTTCAACCTGTGCTTTGAGATCTCGGATCGCGACGGGGAAGGGGCGCGCGACGCGGGCCTCGCCGAGAACGAGCGGTTCGCGCGTCTTGAGGCGTCGCGACAGGTCGCCACGCGGCGCGGTTCCACCGGGGGACCGGGTTCTTCCCCGGACTCCGGCCGGGGCGATGGCCGGACGGGAGCGAGCGTCGGGCTGCACGCGAGCTTCACCCTGGACGACGGAACGCTGGAGCGCGCCGCCGGGATGGCGGCCGATCTCGGCGTGGGATGTCACATTCACGCCGCGGAGGACGTCGCCGACGTCGAGGACAGCGTCAGCCGGTCCGGGAAGCGCGTGGTTGAGAGGCTGGAGGCGTTCGGAGTGCTCGGGCCGCGTTCGATCGCCGCGCACTGCATACACGTGAACGAGCGGGAGACCGCCTTGCTGGCGGAGTCCGGGACGATCGTGGTGCACAACCCGCAGTCCAACATGAACAACGCGGTGGGGTGCGCGGACGTTCCCAGCATGCTCGGCAGCGGAGTGCTCATGGGACTCGGGACGGACGGGTTCACCGCAAGCATGTTCGACGAGATGAAGGTGGCGAACCTCATCCACAGGCACCAGTCGGGCGATCCTCGCGTCGGACACGACGTCGCGGCCAGGTTGTGCCTCATGAACAACCAGACCATCGCGTCCCGGCTCTTCGACGACCGTATCGGGCGACTGGAACCGGGGGCTCTCGCCGACGTGATCGTGCTCGACTACGACCCGCCGACGCCTCTTCAGACGGGGAACTTCGGCGGCCATCTCATCTTCGGGTTGACGGGGTGGATGGTCGAGACTGTGATCATAGACGGACGGGTGATCATGAGAGACCGTGAGTTGACAACGGTCGACTCTGGAGATATCCAGGCGCGGGCCAGGGAGCGGGCGCGCGACCTCTGGAAGCGGATGTAGCGGGGCGAATGTAGCCGGGCGAATGTGGCGGGGCGAACGCGGCGCGCGAGGCAGATGCGGCGCGCGTAACCCGGGCGCGGACGCAGTTGGGCGGAGGATCGATGGCGCAGAGCGGTGCCAGGGTAGTCGGGCTCAAATGCATGAAGTGCGGACGCGAGTACGCGCACCGCGAGGCCGCGTACACCTGCGAGTCGTGCGGACTCGAGGGGATCCTGGATGTCCTGTACGACTACGCCGAGATAGCGAGCGTGTTCACGCGGGAGGATCTTGCCGCATCGCGAGAGAACTCGCACTGGCGCTACCTGCCGCTCATGCCGGTGGGCTCGCCTGAATCGCTGCCCGTTCTGCGCGCCGGCTGGACGCCGCTCTACCCCGGCCGCGGCCTGCTGGACCTCCCGAACCTGTTCATCAAGGACGACAGTCTGAACCCCACCGCTTCGCTCAAGGACAGGGCGACGTCGGTGGCGATCGCGAGGGCCGTCGCGGAGAACGCGTCCGCGGTCGCGGCGGCGTCCACGGGCAACGCGGGCAGCTCGCTCGCCGGGTTCGCGGCGGCGGAGCATGTGCCGTGCTACATCTTCGTGCCGGCCGATGCCCCGAAACCCAAGATCGCACAGCTGCTAGTCTACGGTGCCACGGTCTTTGCCGTCGACGGCAGCTACGACGACGCGTTCGACCTGGCCGCGGAGGCGATAGCGCACTACGGGTGGTACAATCGCAGCTGCGCGGTCAACCCGTACCTGATCGAGGGCAAGAAGACCGTGGCGTTCGAGATCTGTGAGCAGCTGGAGTTCCGGGCGCCCGATAAGGTGTTCATCCCGGTCGGGGACGGGTGCATCACGAGCGGCGTCTACAAGGGCTTCGCCGAGTTCGCGCGGCTCGGGTTCATTGAGCGCGTTCCCGAACTCATCGGCGTTCAGGCTGAAGGCTGCGACCCCATCAAGGGCGCGTTCGATTCGAACAGCGACCTGGTGCCCTGCGAGGCCCGCACCATCGCCGACAGCATCGCGGCGGGGCACCCGCGGAACTGGCGCAAAGCGACGCGCGGTATCCGCGCGAGCGGCGGCTCGATGATGACGGTCACCGACGACGAGATCCTCGGGGCGATCGCTGCCTTGGGCCGGGCGAGCGGTATCTTCGCCGAGCCGGCCGGGGCGACAGCGTTCGCCGGACTGGCGAAAGCTGTCAGCGAGGGAACGGTCGCGAGCGACGAGACCGTCGTGGTGCTCATGACCGGAAGCGGGCTCAAGGACACCGACAGCGCGATGCGCGCGGCGGGGCAGGCGGTCCCCGTCGGGAAGTCGCTCAAGGACGTGGAGTTGGCGCTCGCGGCGTGAGGCAGCAGCCGGGAGAAGGCAAATGCACATCGCTCTCACCGTGAACGGGGAGCAGCGGGAGGCGGACGTTCCATCCGCCGCCACGCTGGTCGAGATGCTCAGAGAGCACCTGGGCCTGGTGGGAACGAAGGTCGGATGCGGGCACGGCGAGTGCGGTGCGTGCACCGTGCTTCTGGACGGCGAGCCCGTCAACTCGTGTTTGGTCTTCGCCGCCCAGTGCGATGGGCGAGAGGTGACGACCATCGAGGGGCTGCGCAGACACGGCGCGCTCGATCGCATCCAGAACGCGTTCGTCGATGCGGGCGCCGTCCAGTGCGGGTTCTGCACGCCCGGGATGATAATGTCCGCGGCGGCACTTCTGTCGTTCAACCCGGAGCCGTCGCGCGACGAGATAGAAGAAGCCATCTCCGGCAACCTCTGCCGGTGCACCGGCTACGTGAAGATCGTGGACGCCGTGCAGCTGGCGTCCGCCCGCACAGCGTCGGACCGGGTAGGATCAGACTGAGAGGAACCAAGGATGGAGTACCGTGAGGACCAGGGACTGATCATTGTCCGCCTTCACCAGGATGAAGACCTCTTCGAGTCCCTCGAGGGTGTCTGCAGGGCGTGCGATGTGAGAACGGGTGTAGTTCTGTCGGGGATCGGGATGCTCAAACAGGCCGAGCTCAGTTTCTACGTGAAGCAGGGACGCTACGCCACCGCGCTCTTCCCGGAGCCGCTGGAGCTTGTGTCGCTCGCCGGGAACATGCTTATACAGGATGGCGAGTACAAGTTCCATCTGCATGCGGTTCTTGCGAAGGAGACCAAGGAGGCGTTGGCGGGTCACCTTTCGGCGGGCAAGGTCAACGTGACGAACGAGATCGTCATCCTGAAGACCGACGTCCCCGCACTGAGGAAGCTGGACGACGCGACCGGTCTCATGGCCCTGACATTCGAACAGGAGAACGCATGAGTCCAACTCCGAACGAACTCAGAGACATCGCGAAGATCATACGGCGGGACGTCCTGACGATGACGCTGGAGTCCGGCTCGGGCCACATAGGAGGCTCGCTCTCCGCGGTGGATCTTCTGACCGTGCTCTACTGGGAGAGGATGCGCGTGAATCCCGAGAGGCCGCGGTGGGAGGACAGGGACAGGTTCGTGCTCTCGAAGGCACACGCCTCTCCGGCCCTCTACGCGGCGCTGGCGCGGCGCGGGTACTTCGACGTCCGGGAGCTCATGACCTTCAGGAAGCTCAAGTCCATGCTCCAGGGCTTCCCGGACATGCAGAGGACGCCGGGCATCGACGCGTCGGTGGGGTCGCCGGGACAGGGCCTGTCGATCGCGAACGGTCTCGCCATGGCAGCGAAGAGGGACGGGAAGACCTTCCGGGTGTACTGCCTCATGGGTGATGGTGAGGCGCACGAGGGGCAGGTCTGGGAGGCTGCGATGACCGCGGCGCACCACGGGCTGGACAGGGTGTGCGCGATCATGGACCGGAACATGATGATGGGCGACGGCAGCACCGAGGACATAGTGGCGCTGTCGCCTCTCGTGGACAAGTGGCGTACGTTTAATTGGCACGTGATAGAGGTGGACGGCCACAACATCGAGCAAATCCAGGCCGCGTTCTCCGAGGCGGACACTGTGAAGGGGCGCCCGACTCTCGTGCATGCGAAGACCGTCAAGGGTAAGGGCGTGCCGTTCATGGAGAACAAGCCCGAGTGGCACGACCGCAGACTGACTGAGGAACTCTACGAAGAGGCCATGAAGGCTCTTGCGTAGCGACGAACGCCGACGTCCCACCGGGAGATCTCTGATATGGCCGAGATGGGTTTGGTGGACATACATCACAGCGTCGTCGA
>DAOWCM010000439.1 GCA_030639555.1 Candidatus Eiseniibacteriota bacterium
GTTCCGGGACGAGGAAGTGGACGTCGTGGTCTCGCCGGCCATCGGAGGCATCGTCATCTGCCACGAGGTCGCGCGGGCCCTGGGCGTCCGTTCGCTCTTCGCGGAGCGCTCCGAGACCGGAATGGCGTTCCGGAGAGGCTTCCACATAGAGCCATCTGAGAAAGTCCTCATCATAGAGGACGTCGTGACGACCGGAGGGTCCGTCAGGGCCGTCTCTGAGGCGGTCGCTGCGGCAGGCGGCGAGACCGTGGGCTTCGGGTTCATAATGGACAGGAGCAGGCAGCCCATGAACCTGCCGGCGCAGACCAGGGCGCTCATCGAAGGCCGCCAGATGGAGGTGTACGAGCCGGACAGTTGTCCGCTCTGCCAGGCGGGCGTCCCGATCGAAAAACCGGGCAGTCGTCCCGAATAGACGTAGACGTGCAGGGAGCGGTCGAGTAGTATGGGCGCTTCCTCAGAACACCCACGCCGCAACGCTAACACATCCGAATATCACATCCGGAACGAGTCCTGACAAGGAGGTCTCGATGGGGTTCTATGTTGGTCGTGGCAGAAAGGCGAGGCGCGCCTTCGGCTTCGATGAGGTCGCGATAGTCCCTGGCAGGGTGACCATCAACCCTGAAGAGGTCGACACCACGTGGGAGCTGGGGAGTCTCAAGTTCGACGTGCCGATCCTCGCGGCGGCGATGGACGGCGTCGTCGACACGAAGGTCGCCATCGAGATGTCGCGACTCGGCGGGCTGGGTGTCCTCAACCTCGAGGGCGTCCAGACCCGATACGCCGAGCCCGACAAGGTGCTCGACGAGATCGCCGGCGCCGGACCGGACACGGCGACGCAGCTCGTGCAGAAGCTCTACTCGCCCCCGATCAAGGAGGAGCTGATCGGGAAGCGTATCCAGGAGATCAAGGACGGGGGCGCGGTGGTGGCGGTGTCGGGCACGCCGATGGCGGCGGCGAAGTTCGGGAAGCTGGCGGAGGAGGCGGGCGCTGACATCTTCGTCGTCCAGTCGACGGTCGCGACCATCGATCACATCTCGACGGCCTACGAGACACTCGACCTGGAATCGTTCATAGACAGCATGGGAGTCCCCGTGATCGTTGGGAACTGCGTCACGTACGACGTGACGCTCGACCTCATGGAGGCCGGCGCGGCCGCGGTCCTGATCGGCGTGGGGCCCGGAGCAGCCTGCACCACCAGGGGTGTGCTCGGGATCGGCGTTCCGCAGGTGACCGCCACGGTGGACGCGGCGGCGGCGCGCGACCTCTACTGCAAGCGGACGGGCAAGTACGTGCCCGTCATCACCGACGGCGGCATGGACACCGGCGGCGACGTCTGCAAGGCGTTTGCGTGCGGCGGCGATGCCGTGATGATCGGCTCCGCGATGGCCAGAGCGAAGGAAGCGCCGGGGCGCGGCTACCACTGGGGCATGGCGACGCCTCATGTCGCGCTGCCGAGGGGCGCCAGGATCAAGACCGGCACGACCGGGACGCTGGAGGAGATCATCATCGGTCCCGCGCGGACGGACGACGGCACACAAAACTTACTGGGCGCGCTCAAGACCTGCATGGGGTCAGTCGGCGCGAAGAACATATTCGAACTCCAGCAGGCCGAGCTCATCATCGCCCCGTCCATCAGGTCCGAGGGCAAGCTGATGCAGCGGAGCCAGCAGGTGGGGATGTACAGGTAGCGGACACAGGGGAGAGCTGATGAGCGGGCAGTCCCTCGCAACACCGAACGCGGGAGTGGACGAGATGACGGGATCACGCAGGACCCGCGTCGTCATCCTCGACTTCGGGTCGCAGTACACGCATCTCATCGCGCGACGCGTGCGCGAGTGCGGGGTGTACTCCGAGGTCCTGAGGTTCGACGCTACGCCTTCTGCGA
>DAOWCM010000222.1 GCA_030639555.1 Candidatus Eiseniibacteriota bacterium
GGCCGAGAAGGCGGAGAGCCTTGCGCCGAAACTGTCCAGGATCCGGCGACAGATACACATGTATCCCGAGCTCGCATATCAGGAGAAGCGCACGGCGGATTTCGTCGCGAAGACGCTGCGACAGGCGGGGATTGAGGTTAAGACCGGGGTTGCGAAGACGGGGGTCGTCGGCCTCCTGCGCGGTGGTGCTCCCGGGAAGACCGTTGCCTTGAGGGGCGACATGGACGCGCTGCCCATCACGGAACAAAACACGAAGCCTTATAAGTCCAGGGTCGATGGCGTGATGCACGCGTGTGGGCACGACGGCAACACGACGACCGTTCTGGGCGCGGCCATGCTCCTCGCCAGGGATCGCCGAAACCTCCGCGGGAACGTCAAGTTCTTCTTCCAGCCTTCTGAAGAAGCGCCGCCGGGCGGCGCCATGCCGATGATCAAGGAGGGCGTGCTCAGAAAGCCGAAAGTCGATTTCGTCATTGGGATTCACGTCGACCCGACCATTCCGGCCGGGAAGATCGGTCTCCGGGACGGACCGATGATGGCGGCCGCCGACGACTTCACCCTGATCGTGCTCGGCACGGCGTCGCACGGCGCCAAGCCTCATCTCGGCGTGGACGCCATCGCCCTCTCGGCGCAGGTCGTTACTGCGCTCCAGACCATCCCGAGCAGGATGATCAACCCCACGCATCCAGTTGTCGTTACCATCGGGACTATCAAAGGTGGATACAGGCAGAATATCATCGCCGACCGTGTCGAGATGGAAGGGACGTTGCGGACGCTCTACGCCGCGGACCGTCGGAAGAGCGTGAAGATGATCGACCGCCTGACGAACCAGATCACGAAGTCGGCCGGAGGTGGCTACGAGTTCGACTTCAGGGACGGGTATCCCATCCTGACGTGCGATCCCGCGATCACCTCGGTTGTGCGACGCGCTTCGCAGGAGCTCTTCGGGAAGCGCAGCGTCGTCGAGATCGACGAGCCGTCGATGGGTGGCGAGGACTTCGCCTACTTCGTCAACGAGGTGCCGGGCATGATGCTGCGCCTCGGGACGGGCAACAAGAAGAAGGGCATCGTGCACCCCTGGCATCACCCGAAGTTCGACATCGATGAGAAGGGTTTGTGGGTCGGCGCGGCCGTGATGACGCGCGCCACCATGATCTGCCTCGAGGAGCTCTAGCGGGAGCAACCGCGTGGCCGAGTTCGATCTCATAGAGAGGATCCGAAAGGCCATCGGACCGCCCGGTCACGGGACACTGGTCGGCCTGGGTGACGACGCGGCCGTCTACAAGCCGCCCGGGCAACTGGAGCTTCTCACCTGCGACGCGTTCGTCGAAGGCGTTCACTTCCGCCGTGACTACGCGACGTTCGAGGAGATCGGCGCCAAGTGCATGGTGGCCAACGTCAGTGACGTGGCCGCCATGGGCGGGTTCCCCGCGCGCGCGGTTCTCTCCATCTGCGTTCCCCCCGATATGACAGACGAGGATGTGGACGCGCTCTATAGAGGTGCGCTCCACGTGTGCCGCCGCTACGGAGCCGAGGTGGTCGGCGGCGACACGGTCAGCTCGCCCTCTGGCCTCGTGGTGTCCGTCGCACTGACGGGGTCCGTCGACCGCGATCACGTGGTGACGCGGGCGGGCGCCGTCGTCGGCGATGCCGTTGTCGTGACGGGAGAGCTCGGCGGCTCGGAAGCCGGCCTGCGGGCGCTTGCGCAGGGCCTGCCGCAGGAGGGGGGCGTTCGGGATGCGATGCGGCGCCACCTGATGCCCACGGCTCGTATCGCGGAGGCGCAGGCGCTCATTGAAGTGGCTACGCCACACGCGATGATTGACGTGAGCGACGGGCTATCGTCGGACGCCTGGCACATCGCTGAAGAGAGCAATGTCGGGATCGCGCTCGACGCGGACAGGATCCCACTGGCGCCGTGCGCGCTCGACGTCGCCGAGCGACTCGGCGTCGACCCGATCGAGCTAGCGCTGGCGAGCGGAGAAGAGTTTGAGCTGGTTGTTGCGATACCCAAGAACGAAGTGGAGCGCACCGCCGAGCACGTCGAGGCCGTGACCGGGACGGGAGTCACGTGCATTGGCGAGGTCGTTGGTGCCAAAAGGGGCTGCACTCTCGTCCGACGGGACGGGGTGGCGGACCCGCTGGAGCGTGGAGGATACGAGCATCTAACCACAGAGGAAGGCTCCATATGAAGACGCTGCTATGTGTTCTTACCGTGCTGGCGATAGCGGTGGCAGCACACGGGGAGACGTACGTCACGGCCGACATCACCTCGTCGACCTCCTAGACGCCGGCGGGGAGTCCATACATCATCCAGGCGGATGTGCGCGTCACCAACGACAGCACGCTGAGCATTCAGGCGGGCGTCACCGTCGCGTTCGAGGGCGACTACTACCTCGAGACAGGCTGGGGCAGCGCGATCATAGCGACCGGAGTATCGGGCAACCATGTTCTCTTCACATCGAACGCGGGAGCGCCGGCGCCGGGCGACTGGACCTGGGTACAGGTGAACGGCCCTAACCCGTCGAGCTTCGACTACTGCACGTTCGAGTTCGCCCAGATGGGGCTGCGTGCGAATGTCGGCAATCCGACCATCTCTCACTGCACCGTACGGAGCAGTTCGTCATCAGGGCTGTTCTGCAGCGACGCGTCTCCGACGATTGAGTACTGCGACATCCACGCCAACCGGGACGGGATCTGGATCAACTCCAGCGGGATGCCAATCATCAACTACAACAACATCCACGACAACACGCACTGGAACATCTATGTGATGAGCTACCCCGAGCCGGCGGCGACCATCAACTGCCAGAACAACTGGTGGGGCACGGACGTCGAAGCCGAGATTGCGAACGAGATTCGCGACAGCGTCGACAATCCCGACATCTATGCCACCATCGACTACACACCGTGGTGGGTGGAGCAGCCGGTCGAGGCGACGACCTGGGGGCGGGTCAAGGCGCTTTTCGTGAGGTGAGTTTCGAGGTCCATCGTCAGTGCGAGCGCGACCTGGGACGAGTGCGACGGCACGTCCCAGAGCGGTGTTCATCTATTGAGCAGCGCGAGTTGATGAGAAAGCCCCTGTGCCATGGGCCGATGCGCAAAAGGGAGACACCGCTACGACTGATTGTTGACAACCTGCACACCTTGTGATATCATTATAAGTGTGCTGGGGATGGGAAGGCCTTCGACCTTAACAAGGTTGTCGAAGGCCTATTTTTGTCTGTCTCAACTGGGAACCGGAAGATGCGAGGAAGCTGGACGCTGATAGGAAGCACGAAGGCTCTCGCCAACGGTGGGGACTCCCGGACGGCGCACCGCGAACATCTGATCGGAGTTCTGGTGCTGCTCGTCGCTATTCCTGCTCTCGCCGCCGCTGCCTCTACCGCCGAGGTGGTGGCTACCCTGGTTCTGGACTCTGCGCAGCTCGAATTCGTGGAGCACCAGGGCTACGATCTTGTATCGATCGAGGGCGCCGTCCACACGACCGAACCCGCCGAGCCTATGCTTCCTGCCTTCTACGTCCGGCTCCTCCTTCCGCCCGGTTCCAGTTGCAGCGATATCAAGACCTCCCTCAGCGGGACGGTCAGTATCCCCGGCAGCTTTGATCTGCTGCCTGCACCCCGGCCAGTCAGGTTTTCCTCACAGGGGGAAGTGGAACTTCCCCAGCCGAGCCGACGCACATATGACCCAGAGCTCCCTTACCCCCTCAAGGTGGCTCGACTGGTCGGGGAAGGTACGCTGGGCGGATACCGGATCGCTACTGTCCGCGTCACGCCGCTTCAGTACGTGCGCGCCACGGGAGAACTCATCCTTCACACCAACATAGAGATTGCCGTCGCGACCGAGTCGGCAGACGAGGAGAGGGCGCGGCTCCTGGACGGAGCCCCGCCCGGCCTCGTCGTGACCACGACGGTCGCGCAGATGGTAGAGAACGACGAAGAGATGTTCCGCTACACGGACGGTCTCAGGACGGCGACGAGAGCCGGCGGCATCGACTACCTCGTGATCACTGCCTCCGACTTCGTGGACGAATTCCAGCCCCTGGCGGACTGGAAGACGCTGAAGGGCGTCAGGGCCGAGATCGTGACACTCGAGGACATCGCGGCGAGCCCGCTCTACGACGGGGTCGACAAGGCCGAGCGGATCAGATCCTGCATCAGGTTCTACC
>DAOWCM010000004.1 GCA_030639555.1 Candidatus Eiseniibacteriota bacterium
AACCTGCCGTAGTCCCTCGAGCCCCGGCACCCGTAGTAGACCGAGTTCAGGTCGGCGCTGCCGGTTGTGAGGGCCGCGGCGGCCGTGATGAGCTTGAACGTCGAGCCGGGCTCGAACTGATCGGTGATGGCCCTGTTCTTTCTGCTTTCGACCGAGTAGAGCTCGGGCCGGTCCGGATCGAACATCGGCCAGTTGGCCATCGCGAGGATCTCACCGGTCCACGGATCCTGGATTATCGCGGTTCCCCGCGCGGCGTTGTGCTCGCGGATGCCGCGCTCGAGTTCGACCTCGACGATGCTCTGCAGGCGAATGTCCAGGGTGAGCACGACCGACATGCCGTCCTTCGGCACGATCTTCGTGCACGCCGGAGTCGGCGTCCTGCGGCCGGCGCTGTCCAGACAGTGGTAGACGGACGCTTCGGCGCCGGTCAGGAGCTTGTCCATCTCTTTTTCCATGCCGGAGAGTCCGCACCCGTCGATGTCGGTCATGCCGATGACGTGACATCCGGTCTCGCCGAACAGATGCACCCTTTTGCTTTCGGGAAGGAACCCTATGCCGGGCAGGTCCAGCTGCCGGAGCGCGGCCGCTCTCGACGGCGAGAGCTGGCGCTGGATCCAGGCGAAGCTCTTGTCTTTCCGAAGCCGCGTCAGGTAATCGTCGTAGCTGCCTCCGAGCGTCCGGGCCAGCTGACGCGCCACCGCAGACGGCGAGTTCATCTCCCTTGGATAGGCACAGACCGACTGCACCGTGAGGTTGTCCGTGAGCGGCACCATGTTCCTGTCGTATATCGTCCCGCGGTCAGCGGCGAGGTTCACGCGCACGATGTGCTGATGCTCGGCGTACTCAACGAGTCCCGGCGCGTGGACCAGCTGGATCATCACGAGCCTCAGGACCACTATCGCCCAGACCGCTAGACCTGAGACGAGCGCGACCCTCAGGCGCCCGGGCTGTATCCCTCTGTGTTTACCCGTCGTTGACAGCAATCGTGCTCTCCTCCACGAGGTCGTCACCCCAGCGGTCCCACCGACTCCTGGTCCCGTCTCCGAGCCGCACGACCTCGTGCGCCTCCGGGTATCGCATTCCGAGCCGCTGCGCCGCGTATACCTCGATCCTCTCCCGGCCCGAGAGCCGAGCGCACTCCATACTCAGGAACCCGATCTCAGCCTCCACGCTCTCACGCTGCCCTCTCAGGTCCTCGATCTGCTCGGCCAGCTCCGTCGAGTAGACGTGCTGCGCAACACACAGGATCCCGGTCACCAGCGCCGCGCCCCAGAGGAGGAATCCCCTGGTGTGAAGCGACCCCGAGAGCCCGGTCGTTAGTCGCCTCGGGACCCTCGCCCACTTCAGCGCTGCACGCAGGCCTTCTGGGCGCCCGAACATGCCTCGCAGGGCGTCGAAGCTCGTGCGCTCTCTTCGGGGGGTCCTGGCGCGTCTCTGCATCAGTTCTGCCTCTCGAGCTTCTCCGCGACGCGCAGCTTGGCCGATCGTGCCCTGGGATTCGCCGCCACTTCAGCGTCCCCGGGTGTCACGACTCTCCGCGTCACGATCTTGAGCGTTGGCTTCTTTCCGCACGCGCACTCGGGGAGGTCTCTCGGGCACGTGCAGGGCCTCTCGCACCGCACGAAGTGCCGCTTGACCATCCTGTCCTCGAGCGAGTGGTACGAAATGACGGCCACCCGCCCGCCCGGCCTCAGAACATCGACGGCCTGCGCGAGACCGGCGCTCAGGTTGTCCAGCTCTCCATTGACGGCGATCCGAAGCGCCTGGAAGACGCGCGACAGAGTCTTGTTCTTCCGGGCCGGCTTCGTTGCGAGCACCGCGGCTGCGAGGTCGAACGTGGTCTCGAGCCTACCCTCTTCCCTGGCCGCGATGATCGAACGGGCAATCGGATGTGCGCGCCTCTCCTCTCCGAACTCAAAGATGATCCGTGCGAGGTCCCTCTCGCTCACCCTCGACAGCAGAACGCCGGCACTCATCGCCCCCGCAGCGTCCAGTCTCATGTCGATGGGACCCTCGCTCCGGTAGCTGAAACCCCGGGAAGGATCGTCCAGCTGCACGGATGAGAACCCGAGGTCGAAGAGAACACCGTCGACTTCGCGCAATCCGTGCTCGTGTGCGATGGTGGCCAGATCTGAGAAGTTGCCCCGCACGAGTGTTACCCTTTCGCCAAAGGGCGCGAGTCCCGTGGCGGTGCTCGCAATCGCTGCCGCGTCCAGGTCGAGCCCCAACAAAGTACCTTCGCGCGCGTTGTTCAGGATGTAGCGAGCGTGCCCTCCCGCGCCGACGGTGCAGTCGACGTAGCCTCCGTTGGTCCGAGTCACCAGGAACTCGACCACCTCGGCGGCCATGACCGGCAGGTGCTCACTCATCTGTTTCTCGTAGTCTGTAGAGGTACGCGGTACGACGGTTACTGCCTGCCGGGTCAGGCGCTGGGAAATGGTCAGCTCGCCTGCGGCGTGCGGGCGGGTTCCAGCGTTCCGGATCCGGATGTATTCGCATCAAGGAAGTCAGACAGGCCCGCAAACACCAGGATGTTCCTGATGTACGGGCTCAGGCCTGCGACCTTCATGTCGCCGTTGTAGGAGCGAACGAGTTCGAACTCCCGTGCGAGGTGGGAAGCGTCCCGATAGCTGACGTGCTCGACGGCCCGGAAGTCGAGGACGATTCGCTTCCGCCGGGCGCGCAGCAGCTCGATGAGGTGACTGTGGAGCTTCGAAAGGTCGATGGCGGCCACGCTGCCTGCCATCTCGACCACCGTGGTCTGCTCCGTCAGTGTCGATCGTATCGTCACAGGGGGGGACACTCCTCGCCTACTCCAGGGACGCGGCCTGCTCTTCAGGCCGTCGCCTGCTATCCCGACGCCACCTACTCCTCGGCCGCGCCGGCCTTGTCTTTCGCGTGCTTCCAGACGGTCTCGGCCACGTCCTCGTAGGATTCGTCGTAGCCTTCCGAGTAGTTCTCGTACTTCTCGGGGTTCCAGATCTCGATGTGCTCGAGCACTCCGTTGACGAGCGCCTCCGCACCGAGACCTGCGAACTCACGGTGCCACGGTGGGATGGTGATGCGGCCGTGTCCGTCGACGACGACCCTTCTGACGGTCGACATCATCCGTCTCACGTAGTAGCGCGCTTCCCTCGACGTCGTGCGCAGAGACTTGAGCTCGCGCTCTACGAGCTCCCACTCATCGGCAGGGTAGAGGTTGAGGCACTCTTCGAAGCCACGCGTCAGCACGAACACGTCACCGCTCGCCTTCCGCATTTCGGAAGGAATCGAGACGCGCCCCTTTGTGTCGAGCGTGTGAAGATACGAGCCGTAGTACGAAGCCAAGAGTGCCTCTCCTCATCCGCGAGCTGGCCGAGTCGACCCACTTCATCCCACTTCGGCCCACTTCGCGAGAGAGTAGGTGCAAGGCTCGGTCCTGTCAAGCAGAAATATGGGGAAAGAGGCTGATTTCGCGGGTTTCGGGCGGGGGCCGCCCGAGCGGGGCATTGTCCGCGAATCGGGGGCTCCCGGAGGGTGACCGGGCGGACGCGGAGTGACGGAGGGGCGATGTGGGGGCCGCAGTGGGGCAGAAACGGCCGCGGCGGGGCGAGAGCGGTCGAGGGAGGAGGTTCTTCCGCGGGATGCAGCTCACGAGAAAGGGAGGCGCCCATACGGGCCCCTCCCCTCTTCTCTGCATCACCGTTGTCTGATCCCGCCGTTCTCTCGTGGTCGCCGGCCGAACTGCCGCCCGGCGGCGACGCGCAACGTCACCTACTTCATGAGCACCATGCTGCGCGACTCGACTCTCTCATCATGGGCAAGACGATAGAAATAGACACCCGATGCAACGCGGTTACCGGAAGCGTCCCGTCCGTCCCACACAACGATGTGGCGTCCGCGCGTCTCTCGTCCGCTCACCAGTGTCTTCACGAGCGAGCCGTCGACCGCGTAGATCGCGAGCGACACGTGCGCGTCAGCACCCTCTCCCTCGGGGACCGTGAAGCCGATCGTCGTCACAGGATTGAAGGGGTTCGGGCAGTTCTGTTCCAGCGCGAACACCGGCAGACCAAACGACTCATCTTCTCCATCGTCGACTCCCGTCGGAATCGTGAAACCGTGCAGCTGCGTTCTCCAGGAATCGTGCAGGAACGAGCCCCACTCCACGCCGTCGCCGCCGTCGTAGCTCCCGGCGCTGTCCCACACGTACACATTCGTGTCCAGCCCTCCGACGATGACCTCGTTGTCACCGTCGCCGTCCAGGTCGCATACGGTCGCGGACGCGACGATGTCGGCATCCGTCTGGATGGGCCATCCGGCGACAATCTCACCGTCGACATCGAACGCGTAGAGCTTCCCGCTGTCGCAGCCGATGATTATCTCCATCTCCGGATCGTCATCTACGTCGGCGACCGCGGGGCTCGCACTCGTGTCGGCACCGAGATTCTTCGGCCAGCCCGGCAAGGTGTTACCGAGGTAGTCAGTGGCGAGCACCAGACCGGTCTTGCCAACGAGAATCACCTCGAGGCAGCCGTCACCGACGATGTCGGCCAGAACCGGCGAGGGCGAGAAATCACCAGCGCTGATCACCGTTCTGGGCCACCCGTCCATCACGGTGCCGTCGCCCTCCAAGAGCCAGCAGCGTGAGGAGTTAGAGCGAACCGCGACCTCCAGCTCACCGTCGCCGTCAACGTCGCCGACGGCCGGCGAGCACATCGAGCGCGCCTCGACGTAGACCGGCCACCCCTCGACCCTGGAGCCGTCCGCGCGGAACGCGTAGACGCTGTCGTTCGTCGCGGGCTGGATCAGATCGAGAACGCCGTCGCCGTCGATGTCGGCAACGGCCGTGGAACCGTAGGCCCACGAGCCGTGCAGGTCCGCGAACACGCCATCGGTCGCCGGGTTCGCGTCACCGTCGATGAACTCCGAACCATCGGAACTCCAGCAGTAGAGGAAGCCGTCGGCGCAAGCAATGACGACCTCGGAGCGCCCGTCGCCGTCCAGGTCCGCTAGTGCCGGGCTCGCCCAGCAGAGCTTCTTCGTCGTTGTCGGCCACCCAGGAAGCAACGAACCGTCCTCGGCGTTCCACGCAAAGACCTCGTATACACCGCCATCCGTCCTGCCGACGTCGGCCCACGCGGCGGCGACGATCTCGACTCCCGGGTCTCCGTCGACTTCGCCCACGGCCGGCGAGCTGCGATACCCGCCGGTACCGTCCGTCTCGAAGACGCCACCGGTCCGGGGGTCTCCGTCACCGTCGACCACTTCGAAACCGTCCACGTGCCAGGCGTAGACGTGCTCGGACGCGACGATGACCTCGAGGATACCGTCGCCGTCGAGGTCAGCGACGGCGGGACTCGAGTACATGCCGCCTCCCGTCGAGAGCGGCCACCCGCTCTGGCTGGGCGGGTTCGTGCTGACGGAAATGACATCCGTCGCATCACTCCGGTTGCCGGACGAATCGACGGCGGTGATGTAATAGTGATACAGGGTGTTCTCGGCCAGTCCGTCATCGGCGCAGAACGTGGCGCTGCCCAGCACGCCGTCGCTCACGCGCTCGTAGGGGCCGGCCAGACTCCCGGAGCGGTGGACCGTGTAGCCTCGGAGGTCCTGGTCGGCGACGGGCGTCCAGTAGAGCGTGATCGTTGTCCTCTTCACTCGTGCCCAGATGCTGCCAGGAGCCGCGGGACGAAGGAGGTCCAGATGGGACGTCCAGACCCTCCCGTAGCTGTCGGTGAGCTCCAGCAGAAGGAGCTCTTCCGGGTCGGCACCGACAACGAGCTGGAAACCCGTGGAACCGGTTCGTGTCTCCCCGGCGGGCACGTCTCCCCACACGTCCGTGCCGTCCACGACCGTCATGCCGCCCGCGGGCGCGGACAGCGTCCCGGAGACGGCATCCGCATCGCCGGTTCCATCGTTCACGATCTCAAGCGTCAGGCTTATCGTCTCCCCCGCCTCAGGCGTGCCGTCGCCGTCCCCGGCCGAGTCGTCGATCTGGAGGAAAAGCCCGCCAGGATCGGGTCGGTGGATGCGGACGGTGATCTCGTCGGTCCAGATCATCCTGGCACCGTCGACCAACTCCACCGTGAAAACAGCGTCGTGCTCGGCCGGACACGCGTCAGAAGCGGCAAACCTGAACGCCGCGCCGACAGACACGGCGGCGCCGGGCAGGAGAGAACCGATCATCTCTGTGCTGTCGTTGATCGTAACGTTGAGGTCGGAGGTGGTCAGGAGCGCCGTCACGGAAGACGCCTCCACAACTCCGCTGTTTCGTATCTCCACGCCGAGCTCCACCAGCTCGCCGGCCTCGGCCCTGCCATTGCCGTTGCCGCTGCTCTCGCCGAAGCCGTCGTCGTCCACTCCTACCGCCTCCACGTAGAGATGCGCTCCCGGCGCAGCAGTGACGCTCATGCTCGACTCGCTCGGAATGTAGTTCCGGGCGGTCACGGCGATGTTGAGCGTCCCCTCGGTATCCGGTGTGATGCTCAAGTCGGCCACGCCGTCCACGCCCGTGAGCGCCCGCTCGTACACGTCGCCATCCTTCATGACGCAGACGAGCGCGCCCTCGACGGGAGTTCCGTCCGCAACCGTGACGGACAGCCCGCTCTGGCCAACGGTGACAGACGAGCCGTGCGATACATTCAAAGAGCGGGCGCGGGACGTCCACAACGGGAGCCCGGGGTCACCGAGAAGGAGCAGGGTGAGCTGCGTCCACCTGTGAGTGTTCTCTTGCCCGGAGATCTCCGGGGCGGCGAATGCAGCCTTGGCGAGTGCGCAGGTCTCTCCCACGTTGCAGACGTCGTAGGTGTACAGCAGATCGACCCACTCCCAGAGGTATGACTTGGAAGTGCTGGGGTACTCGAAGCGCGTCGGGCCGAACGCTCCCACCGCCCCACCGTTCGGGTTGTTGAGAGCCCTCTCCGCGATACAATCGAAGTCGATGGCGGCGGTCGTGCAGTCCAGCAGCCACAGGAACGACGACTTCGTCAGGCTGTTGGACAGCGAGGACACGTCGCTCATCGTTATGTAGTTGTTGTTGCTGACACGCATGATGTCCTTGTTCCCGTGGCCCACGTGGAACGCGATGTTGTAGCCGGCCTCCAGGGAATCGATGGACACGGAGGAGTTCAGAGGGGACGACTCGGGGAAGTCATAGTAGTTGTCGTAGAGCTTTGAGAGATGCACGTCCCCGGGGAACAGGTCCGAGATGGGCTCCATTACGTGCGTGGCCCCGTCCAGGCTGAAGTCGCCGCTCTCCCAGTCGTACGGGAAGAGCACCTCGGCCAGGAAGAGATTCCTGTCAGTGAAATGAACCTGGGGCTCCTCGACGTAGGCCCGGCACTTGGAGATGAACGTGTCAAGCTCAACGATGTCCCAGACGGGAGCGCGGCCAACGAACACGTCGGGGTAGAGGTCTGCGCTGTCCCCCGGTGCATCCAAACCACCCCAGCCCTCACCGAACAGCTCGTCACCGTCGTCGTTCCAGTCGCCCTCAAGCGACGAGAAGTAGATGTCGGCCGGGATCATCGCCCCGCCCTGGTAGAGGGACTTGATGCGTCTCTCTGGGACGATGCCCGTGTCGCCGCCGAGCAGTACGTAGGTGGTTCCCCAGGACGAGTAGGCGTCCTTGATGAAGAACCGGATGCGCTCGGGCAGATCGACGCCACCGGTGTAGTTCTGGTCGATCCAGGACAACGTGCGCACCACCGCCGGGACGCCGAGTCTCGTCTTCCAGTCGGCGAAGTCCTGGAACCGGGACTCGAACGCCTCGCAGGTGATGATGACGTACTCCACACCGCTACCTTCGAGAGACGGAGTGTAGCGAGGAAGGAACCCCTCGGCATCCGAGTCCGTCGCCGTGTGAGCGGAGCGCCCGTCGAGCACGTCCTCCGGATTCACGACCATGCTCCGCACCAGCCTGCGGTACGTCTCGTCGGAACGGGTCGACAGCCTCCCTCGGGGCTCGGACCTGTCCGCTCCCTGCACGAGCGTGAGTTCGACCGAGATGTCTGTCGCCAGGAAGAGCCGCCCGCTCAAGGGCGCGTACTGCAGCGGATGGACCGCGACGCTCGCGATGCGGTGTCCGCCGAGGTAGCCGTCACCCAGATACTCAACTCGCACAGCAGGAAACAGCGCGTCGCTGGAGTAGACACGCGCAGCCGGCTCGACCCACTCGGGAGTCACGCCGGTCGGAGCGCCCGGCTGCGCAGGAGCGACCCTGTGTGTTCCGGGAAGTTCTACGACGCCCCCGCACGAGGAGACTACGTCCTCAACGCGCGTGTCGGCCGGGATCACGAAGCGGAGGATCCTCACCGGGAGATCGGGCTCCCCGACCTCGGACAGCGTCACGCAGCCGTCGACGAGAACGTTGTGGAAGGAGCGATTGGCCTCGAACGAGATGTCGCTCGGCTCGAAGCTGGCAGTGGCTGTTGTCAGGGCAGCGCCGGAGCAGGCCGCGTAGCCGAGAGCGCAACAGACCAGCACCGAAGTGAGCACCCTGTTCCTCATCCGAACCTCTTTCTGAACCACGCAAAGGCAGGAGTCTATTGACCTTCAGGTAACAGCTGGCGCTCTGCCAAACCCTGACCGAGTGGATGTTCCTGTGCTGTCCAGGGCTTGAAAGCGTTAGCAGTTCCTGTAGAGGCAGACTCCTGTTCCGGAGTGATTTGGGGGCGCATGGGCCCTATTTGGCGATTTCACCTGATTGTATCACAGGTGCGGCGCACTGTCAAGTGCCCTTGGTGAGCCGCCCGTCACTGCCCGGTACGCGAATGCCCCGGGCGGCATCTGAGTCCGCCCGGGACATCGGCGCTGCAACATCTGGTGGAGCCAGGGGGGATCGAACCCCCGACCTCCTGACTGCCAGTCAGGCGCTCATCCCAACTGAGCTATGGCCCCACTCTGTTCGGTCTGTCTGCGGTTGATTCTAGCATCATCCAATCGCGGGTCAAGTCGAATCTGACCGAGCGAAGGCCGCCCGCCCCCACCTCGCTTGACCCTCCAGGTTCACGATGCTAGAGTCTCGCGACGAAAGGGACTCGCCGGAGTGGTGAAACTGGTAGACGCACGGGACTCAAAATCCCGCGGGCCGTCAGGCTCATGCCGGTTCGATCCCGGCCTCCGGCACCAATGACGAGAGAGGGGCTGCCGACAGACGGCAGCCCCTCTCTCGTCTCCTAAGGACCCTATCTTAGCAGGCTCCCCGCGCGCTGGGATCTCCAGCTCTGCGTCGAGCCACACTGACACAGGTCCTACTCCTCCAGATAGGCCTCCGGATCTCCCGTCTCGAGACTGATGATCATGTGCGACGTGCACGTCCCATTGCTCGGCACGGTGATCGTGCTGCAGCACGAGGTGTAGTCCGGGTTGACCGAATTCGATCGCGCGGGCATCCGGTTGGCCCCGATCCAGTACTCCGTCTCGTCCGACTGCTCACTCGCCATCTCAACGCCGTCAAACTCGAAGGCGCCGTTCTCGTCCGTCTCCGTCTGGTACCAGGACTCGAGACCTTCCGGTCCGTACTCGAGCCACAGGCAGACCTCGATCTCCGCCAGGAGAGGGCCGCTGTCCAGACGCACCGTGCCCGATACCCTGCCGGTCTGCTCGCTCAACGCCTCCTCTGGCTCGACCGAGCTGCAGCCACTGAAGGCCACGACCGCAGCCAGGGCCACGAGCGCGAACGCCGCACGATGCAGAATCACACGCTTGCTCCGCATACTGCCATCCCTCCTCTGGCAAGGGCCTGGGGCCCATCGCCTGCTACACGCGCCTCAACGCCAATACTCCAGGGTGCTGTTCCCCGGGCCGCAATGGCGCCTGCGACACTGCCTCCACCGATACCCTCTCTCACTAGTCACAGGCTCAATTGCAAAGAGTATGCCAGTATCCCCTGGACAAATGCCGAATCTTGGCTCATAAGGCGTGGAAACAGGTCCCTGCGGGCCCGACGGGCTCTCCCGGGTGACCCCCATCCACGGCAGGCTCGGCTGACCTGTCGCCCGGAGCGACACCGGGATTTCCTCTTGCGGGCTGCAAGGCGCTGCCATATAGTCGCGCCGGAATGTAGTCGTGGCAGCAACTCCACCGCACAAGGGGAGACTCATGACCTTCGTTGACTACATCAAGCAAGGCTGGGACGCCGCCCAGCTCAAGACCGACTCCATCAGGCGGCTCGCGGACGACAACGACGCCATCGGTCCGGCCATCGGAATCCTGGCCATCGGCGGCGTCTGCGCGGGCATAGGGTCCTTCAGCCCTATCGGCTTCTTCGTGTTGCCCTTCGTGCGCATCATCGGCGGGTTCATCTTCGTAGCGGTCACGCACTTCCTGGCCACGACGTTCTTCGATGGCAAGGGGAAGCTCACCAGCCTGGCCATCCCGTTGTTCTGCGCGTCACTGATCACATGGGTAGCCATCGTCCCGATTCTCGGACCCACGTTCCTCGCGGGCCTCGCGGGACTGTGGATGCTCGTCGTCATGGTCGTGTCCGTCGAGATCGTCTACGGCATCGACCGCGGCAAGGCCATCGCCGTGGTCGCCATCCCGGTAGTGCTCTTCCTCGTCATCGGGATGATGATGGTCCTGATGGGTGTGGGGCTCATGGCAGCGACGGGCGCTTTCCGTAACTGAGAAGTGGACACACCAGTATAGCGGATGACGGGAGGCGTGCGGCGCACGGCTCCCGTCACCTTCGATGCACCCGGGAGTGCCGTCCCCGGCGGTCCAGCGCCCTTCAACCATCCGCCGGCGTGGGTGTCGAAACGAGTGAGAGCAAGAAGACTACTGGCGGGCCAGGACCCCCACGGGACGGACGACAGCGGGAGACCACCCCAGGGGGAAGGCCCCCTCTCCCCCTTGCGGGAGAGGCCACAGGCAAAGGAGGCGGGAGATGTTCGAGAGGATTGCAGCGGCAGCGGTCCTCGTCGCTCTGGTCGCGGCGTGTGTCGTTG
Organism: Candidatus Eiseniibacteriota bacterium; assembly: GCA_030639555.1. GTDB lineage: Bacteria > Joyebacterota > Joyebacteria > Joyebacterales > Joyebacteraceae > JALGZG01. The sequence continues at coordinate 10,929 of DAOWCM010000004.1, forward strand.
TGCCGGCACCGGCGCTGGCGGGCGAGAAAGAGGTCAAGGTTGTCATCAAGACCGACGATGACGGAGGCGGTTGGCTCGGCATCGGCATACAGGAACTCGACAGCAAGATCCGCGGGAAGCTCGACATCGGCAGTGACATCGAAGGGATCCTGATCACAGAGATCTACGACGACTCTCCGGCCGAGGAGGCCGGTCTCGAGAAACACGATATCCTCGTCTCCGTTAACGGCGAGAAGGGCAAGGACCTGTCCGACTTCGTCGAGCTGATAAGGGCGAATGCCCCGGGCACGGACGTGGAGATCCAGGTCTACCGTGACGGGAAGATGAAGACCGTTGGTGCCACACTCGGCAAGAGGGAGAACACCTTCATCTGGAAAGGCCTGGAAGGTCTGGAAGGTCTCAGGGGTCTTGAGGCCCTGGAAGGACTCGAGGCTCTCAAGGCGCTCGAACACATTGTGATTCCCGAGATCGACATCGGCATGTCAAGCTGGGGCAGGCGCGGCAGGCTCGGCGTCTACATCGAGAATGTCAGCGGAGACCTGGCCGAGTACTTCGAGATTCCGGGCGGAGAGGGCGTGCTCGTCGAGGGGGTCGTGGAAGACAGCCCCGCCGAGGCGGCCGGGATCATGGCCGGAGACATCATATATAAGGTGGACGGCAAGGCCGTCTGCTGCACCAAGGAGCTCGTCGATGCCATTGCGAAGATGGAGGCCGACGAGGAGACGCCGATCGTCCTCATTCGCAAGGGTAACGAGGTGGTGGTCCAGGCAGTCGTCGCCGAGTCCGAGTACGACAAGGCGATGCAGGCCTACAAGATCCGCGTCAGCGACCTGGGCGACAGGGATGTCTTCATCAGGGCCCTCGACAGCCACGATCTCTCTGAAGAGGACCTCGACGAGCTCAAGGCAGCGCTTGCGGAACTGCAGGAAGAACTCGAAGAGCTCAGAGCAGAACTGAAGGAACTGGCGACCGACACGGACTGACCTCGCCAAGAGGGTCGGTCCACGTGTCGTCCCCGAGCCCCCCACTGTCCAGCTCCTGTGGGGGGCTTCCCCATGTACGGAGCCGCCGCGACGAATCGCGGCGGCCAGGCGGTTGCGCGCTCGTGACTCCGGCGTCAGTCAGGATGTAGCGCCGAAGAGTTCCGTGACGCGTTCCCCCAGCGCGTGCGTCATCGTTATCCCTCGTCGGGCCATCACGCGTGAGGCCGTGTCGAGCGCTTCCTTGAGGTCGTAGCGGACGAAGCCGTGAGACGTCCCCCACGAGAACGACGGAACCGACGTCGGGGGGAATCCGTCCGCGAAGACGCTGCAGAAGATTCCGACGACCGTCCCCGTGTTGAGTCTCGTCCCTATGGCGGTCTTGGAATGATCGCCGATGATCGCGCCCACGGAGGCCGATCCGGTGTCGACGGTCTCACCTGCCAGCTCGACCCGCACGTTCCCGTAGTTGTTCTTCAGATCGCTGTTGTTGGTCGCGGCGCCGATATTGACCCAGCTGCCCACGAAGGAGTGTCCGAGGAACCCGCCGTGCTGCTTGTTCGAGAACGACTGTAGAACGGAAGCTTGTATCTCCCCTCCTACTTTGCACACCGGGCCTACGGACGTCCCCCCATAGATCGCGGAGCACGCCCGCACCAGGCTTCCGTCGCCGACGAAGGCCGGGCCGATGACGACCGCGTTGGCCATGATCCTGACATCGCGACCGATGACGACGGGGCCCTCCCTGGCATCGAGCACGACGCTCGGTCCTATCTCACTGCCCTCCCCCACGGAGACGTTCTCCTCGCCGAGCAGGCGCGCGCAGTGATGAAGCTCTGGCTTGACCTCGCCGAGCTTCGCCACCAGCTGCGCGTCCGCCGCTATCTCATCGGCCGTCGCGGCGACGAGGTCCCATGGATAGCGAACCGACCGCGCCGGTATCTCAACAGCCGTTTCGAGCCCCAGCGCGCCCACGCCCTCGGCAGCCACGGAAGCCTCCTCGAGCCGCTCGCGCGCGCCGCTGTGGAGCATGGCTCCGACCGTCTCCGAGGCGGACGTCAGGAGGGCATCGCCGTCGAGCTCTTGTAGCGCCCGAAGTAGCCGCTCGTCGGCGATCACGCGCCCGTAGAGCAGCAGTGTCGGTTCGTCGAGCAGCGTGTCGATGCCCCGTGCGGGATGCCGCTCGGAAACCAGAGCCGCAAGCGCGGGCCTCGGACAGAGCGTCACGTTCCAGTCGGGCCGCCTCATCTCCAGCTTCTCGCGCAGTTCGAGGGCGCCGCAGCGGAGGTCGAACTCCGGACGAAGAAGCGTCAGTGGACCGAACCTGCCGTACTTCGGATCCTCGAGAAGAACTACCTGCATGTGTCGGTTTCTCCTTCCACTCACGTCTGTCGCCGGGCGGGCCGGCGCTCTTCAGCCGAGTCCTCGAGTTCTGCTTCCGTGGCGCCAAGGCCCTGCGGGTCGCCGCCTCAGCGCCGAAGGTCGCGCAGGAGCCTGAGATAGCTGTCGTAGCGCTCCGCGTCCAGTTCCCCCGCCTCTACGGCGGCTTTGACGGCGCAATCCGGCTCGGGGGAATGACTGCACCCGGTGAACTTGCACTTCGGAATGTACTCCGCGAACTCGGGGAAGAGCTGGTCGAGATCGTCGGGGTGGACCCTCCAGAATCCCAGCTCGCGGAATCCGGGAGTATCTGCCACGAGCGTGTCTTCACCCAGTTGGAACACCGTGACGTTTGACGTCGTGTGCTTGCCCTTGTTCGTCGCCTCGCTGACCTCGCGAACCCTGATTCCCAATCCAGGCTCGATGGCATTCAGAAGCGAACTCTTGCCCGCCCCGCTCTGTCCGGTGAACACCGAGAAGGAACCGTCGATGAGAGCCTTGAGTTCGTCCACTCCGCGCCCGTCCAGCGCGCACGTCGGGACGACAGTGTAGCCCGCTTTCTCGTAGGCGGCGGAGTGCGGCCGCCACTCCTCTTCCGAGACCAGATCGATCTTGTTGAAGACGATGACGGACCTGAGCTCCGCGTCCTCCGCCACGACCAGATACCTGTCGAGGAAGCGTCTGTTCAGCTTCGGGCTCGCAACAGACGCCACCGCGACGAGCTGCTCGACGTTGGCCACTATGATCTGTTCGACTTCCCTTTTCATCCGCGGTCTCAGCCTGGACAGCACGGTCGTGCGCGGGAGCATGCCCTCGATCACCCGAGAGCCGTCGTCGAGCAGCGCGACCTCCACGCGATCACCCGGAGCCAGCAGCTTCACCTGGCTGTCCATGCCGGCGAAGTGCCGGGCCCGCACCGAGCACCGGAACACCTCGCCCGAGTCAAGCGCCACTTCCCACTCGTCGTGAAAGCAGGCAAGAACCGTCCCGGTGACAAGCTCAGGGGAACCCATGCCTAGGAATCCCCTCCCTGCGGTTCCCCGCCGCCCGGCTCGTCCGTCCACCGCGGCTGCTGGGTCGCCACGTCTCCGGGTAGCGCGAGTCCGTTCTCCGGCTGGACCAGCCCGTTCGAGAAGGAGCACTCCTGACTGGGCTGTCTCTCACCTTCCACGTCGAGCTTGCCGACTCTCGCACGGATGTCATCGACGATCGAGAACAGCGAGGGGATGACGAAGAGGGTGAGAACGGTGGCGAAGGCCAGACCCCAGGCCAGTGCGGCGGCCATCGGACCCCACGACGCCGAGACGCCGCCCCACCCCATCGCGAGGGGAAGAACTCCCAGGATGGTCGTAATGGAGGTCAACAGGATGGGGCGAAGCCTCATGCAGCCGGCCTCGACAATCGATTCCCAGCGGCTGGCCCCGCGCGCCCTCGCGCGCTTGACAAAGTCGACCAGGACGATGGAGTCGTTGACGACGACGCCGGCCAGCGCGACGATGGCGATCCCGGCATTCAGCGTGAACGGGTAGCGCATCACGACGAGCCCGATGACGACGCCGATGAACGCGAACGGAACGGTGAACATGACGATGAGCGGCTGAATGAACGACTGGAATTCGGTGCCGAGTATCAGATAGATGAGCAGTATCGCGACCAGGAAAGAGGTGAAGAGTGACAGGAACGACTCCTGCGTCTCCTCGTATTCGCCCCCGAACTCGATCTCGTAGCCCGGGTACGCTCTGGGGGTGTCGGCCAGGTCCCGTCGGAGAAGCCCGTTGACCTCCGTCGACGTCGTCCCCTCCTCGACATCGGCCGTCACGGTGATGACGCGCTCGCCGTCGCGCCTGTGCAGGTCGGCGGGCGCCGTCCCGATGTTGATCTCCGCCACGTTCGCGAGCGGTATCGTTCCGCCGGCCGCAGTGGCCACCCGGAGATTCCGGAGGTCGTCGAGATCGCGACGGTCTTCCTCTTCGAATCTGACAATGACGTCTATCTCGTCGTCTCCCCCGCCGCGGTACTTCGTGGCCTCAACGCCCTCGAACCCGACTCGGACCGCGGTCGATATGTCGGCCACCGTGAGCCCGTAGAGCGCCGCCTGGTCCTGGATGATCGACACCCGCATCTCGGACTTGCCCGGCGTCAGGTCATCGTCGATCTCGACCACACCCTCGTATCCCGCGAGCGTGGTCTTGACTCTGTCAGCCAGGAACGCGAGCATCTTGGGATCATCGCCCTTGACGCGCACCTCGACGGGACGGCCCGACGGCGGCCCCTGTGTCGGCCGGGACAGCCACAGCGAGGACAACCCCGGCACCTCTGACATTTCGCGTCTCAGAGCATCCATGATCTCGAGGTCGGAACGAACCCTCTTGGAATCGTCGACGAGGTCGATGTTGAACTGCATGTTGTGGGAAGCGAGCATCCCGCGGTGGTTCTGGATCATGTACCCGACGCGGGTCACCACCGCCTCGAACTCGTCTTCCGGAAGCGCGAATATGATGTCCTCGAGTTCGAGAGCGACCTGGTTCGTGATCTCCAGTCTCGTCCCGACGGGCAGCTGGGCCCGCACCTCGACCTGACCCAGGTCCTCTTCCTGGAAGATCGTGACGTCGAGCGTGAAGACGAGCCCGATGGCAACGACGGCGAGAAGCACGACACCGAGCATCGACAGATAGCGCCGCCTGAGCACCTTCCTGAGCGTCCGCTCGTAGCGGCACGTGAGAGCCATGAACGTCGGGTGGTATTTGTTCTGCTTCGCCGCGACCCTGCCGAAATCGGACATATGGGACGGCAGGACGAGGAACGCCTCTATCAGCGATGCAAGGAGGGCGAACGTGACGACCTTCGGGATGACGCCGATGAACTTGCCCCAGGTGCCGCTCATCAGCAGAAGCGGCAGGAATGCAGCCACCGTGGTAAGAACGGCTGCCGTGACCGGAGCGAAGACTTCCTTCGTCCCCAGGATGGCCGCCTTCCGGGCGGGCATGCCGTGCTCCATGTGACGGTAGATGTTCTCGATGACGATGATGGCGTCATCGACCAGCATGCCCAGCACAAGGACGAGCGAAAAGAGCGAGACCGTGTTGATGGTGACGCCGGCGGCGTTCATCAGAATGAACGCGCAGAAGAAGCTGAACGGGATCCCTATGACGGTGAGGAGCGCGTTTCTATGGCCGATGAACACGAAGAGCGTCAGGGCGATCAGAAGGATGCCGTAAATGGCGTTCCTCTGCAGGATCTTGAGGACGTCGTTCACCTCGATGGACGTGTCGTGTCTCACCTCGAAGCTCACGTCCTCGGCCAGCTCGGCGTCGAACTCATCGACGGTCTGCCGAACCATCTCCGCCGCAGTCACGACGCTGGCCTCAAGGTCCTTGTAGACCCAGAGAGTGACGCTCCGCTCCCCGTTCAGGCGGGCGAGCGTCAGTCTCTCGGCCAGTGTGTCACGCACTGCACCGACGTCGCGGATGCGGATCTGGCGCCCGAACGGGTCGGACGCGATGACGTGATTCTCGATGTCCTGAAGATCCTCGAACTCACCGAGCGTCCGGACAATGTACTCGGACGCCCCGACGTCGAGCGTTCCGCCGGGCACGTTGATGTTGCGCGCGGCCAGCGACCCGATGACCCGGCTGACGGGAATGTCGTACGACGCCAGTCGGTCGGCGTCCAGCTCGATCCATATCTCCTGCTCTCTGGCGCCGACGATCTCGACGCTCCTGACCCCCCGGATGTCCAGGACTCTGTCCCTCAGATCCTCACCAATTTCCCGCAATACCGTGTCGCTCACCTCGCCGCCAAGACTGACGGCCATGATCGGGATGACCTCACCCAGCTTGATGGGGATGATCTCGGGGTCCTGGGCCTCGTCGGGGATCTCCGAGCGCGCGTTGTCGACGGCGGCCCTGAGATCGAGCAGGCGCCGGTCGAACTCGTCATCGGACAGGCCGGCCTTGAAGCGGACGTCGACGATCACCCTGCTCTCGCCAGACGTTGACGAGATGTAGTCCACGTCGTCGACGCTCTCGATCTCCTCCTCGAGAGGCTTCGTGACGAGGGTCTCCATCTCCTCCGGAGAGACGCCGGGATAGACCACGACGACGATGGCCTCGCCCATGTTGACATTCGGAAGGAGCTCGGCCGGCATGCTGAAGAATGTGTACAAGCCGACGACAACGACCGCGATGAAGACGAGGTTCACAAGGACGGGCTGTCGGACGGAGAACTCACCTATCGTCATCTGTCATCGCTCCCGGAGGCGTGCTGGTCCGCGGAATCTCCCGGCGCGCCCTTGATCTCGAGCGCGGTGCCCTCCGTGAGCCGGTCGTGTCCGAAGGTGACCATCAGGTCCCCTTCTTCGAGGCCGGACGTAACGACCACACGATTCCCGATGACCTTGCCGAGCGTCAGTCGCTTCAGAACCGCCAGCGAACCGGATGCGACGTAGACCGCCGGCTCACCGTAGCGCTCGACGACCCAGTCGCGCTCGATGACCACGACGTCGCTGAACTCCTTTGCATCGATCGTCACCTCGGCCACCATTCCAGCGCGCAGTCGATGAGCGGGGTTCCGCAGGACGACCCCGACGGGATACGTCTTCGTCATGTCGTCAGCGCGCCTGCCGACGTACTCGACCTTCCCACCGAACAGCTCTCCGGGAAGTGCGCGCACGCGGACCGTAGCGTCTTGGCGCGGACGGATGTCGGGCACCTGGTCTTCGCTCAGCCCGAGTTCGATCTCTACCACGTCGTCGTTGACGACGTGGGCAACCGGCGTGCCCACTGCTATCAACTGGCCCTCTTCCGCATACACGAACGCCACGGTGCCGTCGATGGGACTCTTGATTCCGGTGTTACGGAGCTGCCGCTCGGCGGCGCCCAGCCCGGCCTGTGCCGCGGCGAACGACGCGCGGGCGGATTTGGCGCGCCGCTCCGTGGCCTCCCGTTCGGCGTCAGCTATGTCGCCACTCTCCCAGAGACTTTGCGCTCTCCCGAGACCGGCCTCTGCGTCGTCCAGTTCGGCCTCAGCCAGAAGGAGCTGGGCCTCCGCCTGACGGAAGGCGAGTTCGGCGAGCTCGTCATCCAACTGAACGAGGACATCACCCTCGGACACTCTGTCCCCCACCTGCGCCACCACCTCGAGAACACGTCCGCCCGCCTCGGCGCTGATTGGAACATCGTCCCTCGCCTTGATCGTACCTGTCGCGGCCACGGTCGCCGTGACCGGCCCCGTCTTGATCTCAACGACGCGAACGGGGACACGCTCGACAGCCTGTTCCTCCTCGGGACCTCCACGCGGCCCACACCCACCGCCCACAAGAACGGCGGCAGCAAGAATGGACCCGGCGATCATCAGCGATATCTTCATCGTCACTCTCCCGTTTCCTCAGCAGGCGCATCCTCAGCGGGCGCGTCCCCATCGGGCGCGTCCTCAGCAGGCGCGTCCCCATCGGGCGCGTCCTCACCGGCCGCGTCCCCATCGGGCGCGTCCTCACCGGCCGCGTCCCCATCGGGCGCGTCCCCCAGCAGACGCTCGATCTCAGCGACCGCCATGAGACCATCGTAAATGGCATTGACGTAACCGACGCGGCTCCTGTCGAACAGGACCCGCGCATCGGTGAACTCAGTGTAGGGCGCCATGCCCTCGTTGTGCCTGTTGGTCACGCTCTTCAGGTGGTCGGCGGACTGCTCGATGAGCTTATCCGCCGCGACCAGCGCCTTCGAACTGGACACGAGGATTGACACGGCGCCTCTCAAGCTCGCGATCATCACTCGCTCGAGGTCCTCCTGCCGCCTGCGCGCGGCCAAGTAGCTCCTCTTGCTCTGCTGGTAGTCCGACACGTTCTTGAAGCTCGTGAAGATCGGGAGGTCGAGCGCGAGCGTCACCGACCACGCGGTCTCATCGTCCGGCTTGATATCGCTGTCCGCCTTCCAACCGTAGCTGCCCGAGGCGTTGAGCGACGGCATGAACGCTCCGCGGGCCACACTGACTCCCGCGCCGCTCATGCGGGTCACGTCGGCGAGGCCCTCGTAGTCCGGGTTACCCGCCAGAAGCTCACGGGCCCGGGACTCCGTCAGGTAGCCGGGAGCGGTGAGCCATGCGAACTCTGTGTATCGGGCGTCAAGCGCCGCCGGGTCCACGGCCGGGAACTCGAAGGTCAGATCCAGCGGCAGTCCGAGGACGTTCACCAGCTGCGTGCGAGCCATCGTCACCGCGGTCTCCGCGTCCGCCAGCGCCTTCTCGTACTCCGCCGCCAGTACCTGCCACCGCAGCACCTCGGACAACGGGACCAGCCCGACCTCATGTCTCCGCCGGGCCGCCTCGGCGTTCTCCCATGCGGCGTCCACTGCGTCGAGCGAGACCGAAAGGAGAGCCTCGGCCCTCAGGACGCCGAAGTATGCGGCCTTTGCCTCCGCAACGACCGCGCGCCTCCTCGCCTCGTATGCGTGGCCGGCCGCGTCACGCGCGCCTCCGGCAACGCCGACCGCACCCCAGAGTTGCCCGTTCCAGATGGGCGCGCTCACCCTGAATCCGGTCTCGTAGGTGGTCTCGTAGAGGAACGGCTCTACATCAATGCCCATCTGCTCGGCGAACCCCAGCGAGGCGTTGGCGCGCGTGTACGTATCCTGGTCAACGCGACGCGCCGTTGACGAGAGGCCAACTGAAGGGAGAAGCGATGCGCGTGCGCTACGCAGCCCCCAATTGGCGGACTCGTAGTCCAGTCGGGCCGCATCCAGCGAGAGGTTGCGCTCGAGCGCCAGCTCCACGGCCTCGTCGATGTTGAGCTCGCGCGCGAAGGACTCACCGCCGGCCGGTGACAGCACGAGCACGGTGGCCAGCGCCAGGACGGCGCAGACGGTTCCTAGGTTCATCGGCATCTCCCGAGGACACATCTTGGCGTCAGACGTACAATGTATTGAGTATATTGCCTCGGACGGGCCGGAATCAAGCTGGGAAGAAAGCGCCTCCGCCCGGGGCCGGGGGCGCCTCCCGGCACATCCCGTCAGACCACGCGAGGCCGCCGCGGGTTTAGCGAAGGCCGCACCTGGAGGCTGCGCGTCTGTACTACCTGATCAGTTGGAGCATCTGTCCGTGGATGAGGCCGTTCGACGCGATGACGTCCCCCCGGCGATGGTCCCACGCGTCGCCGCCGAAGTTCGTGACGACGCCGCCCGCCTCGAGCACGATGAGCCCTCCCGCCGAGACGTCCCAGGTCTTGAGCCCCTGCTCCCAGAAGCCGTCGAGCCTGCCGCGAGCGACGTAGGCCAGGTCGAGTTCGGCCGACCCTCCGCGCCTGATCCCCCGGACGGCGACTATGAAGCGGTTGAGGTTGTCGAGGTTGTTGCCGGAATCATCGGTGCGGTCGTACGGGAATCCCGTTGCCACAAGCGACTCGAGCAGAAGAGCGTTGGCCGTGACCCGCATCGGCTCGCCGTTGATGGAAGCGCCCTGCCCCCGCTCCGCGACGAACATCTCGTCCCTCAAGGGGTCGTAGACGACGCCCGCGACGAGCTCCCCTTCTTCCTCCAGCGCGATGGCGACCGAGAAGAACGGGTATCCGTGGGCGTAGTTGTTCGTGCCGTCGAGCGGGTCGACTATCCAGACCCTCGACGATTCCGCGAGCTCCGGCGCGGTCTCCTCGGCGATGATCAGGTCGTCCGGGCACTCGGTCGATATCGCGCGGATGATGATCTCCTCGGACGCTCGGTCGGCTTCAGTGACGAGCTCGCGCTTACCTTTCATGGAGGTATCGTGGGGCTTCTCGAAGCCGTTCATTATGACGGCCCCGGCGCTTCTTGCCGCCTCCGTTGCGAGTCTCGTCAGCTCATTCATGTGGAAGTCCTAAGGTTGGTGTGTAGAATGCCAGGAACGGAAGGCCCGCCGTGGCCTTCCGTCGGCGACCGGGACGGCGCCCCACGCGGTGACTTCCCGGTATCCTAGCCGCTCGGGGCCGCCGAATCAACGCCCTTGAGCCGGGACGGGCCGGCCGACGGCCGCCCGCTCCCCCGCGGGCTGCTGTCCCCGAGGGTTCCCCCGGCCTCCTTGACCCGTGCAACTTCCGGCCTTATAGTTGAGTCCAAGTTCACGAGCAGCGGAATCATGGCCAGGCGGCCCGCCCGAGGCGGACCTGCCGGTCGTGTACTGCGCCCCGCCAGGGGGCGACACTCACAAGGAGAGGACATGAGGCCCACCATACGTCTGATCGTGCTGGCGTCGCTAACGGCGCTGGTACTCGCCGGCGCCGCGCAGGCCGGCGAGCCGTTCAAGAGGGTCATCCCTGAGAACGGCATGACCATCATTCTTGAGGAGAACCACAGCTCCCCCGTCGTCAACCTGCGGTTCTACGTGAAGGCCGGCAGCATCTACGAGGGCGAGTATATGGGCTGCGGCATCTCCCACTTCCTGGAGCACCTGGTCGCGAACGGGGCGACGCAGACGAGAACCGCCGAGGAGTACGAACTCGAGATAGAGAACATCGGTGGCGGCTCGAACGCCTACACGACGAAGGACCACACGTGCTACTTCATAGAAACCTCGAGCGAGCACTTCGACAAGGCGCTCGATCTGCTCGCTGACAAGGCGATGAACATCAACATCACACAGGAAGTGGTCGACACGCAGAAGGGCATCATCGTCCGCGAGATCAACATGGGCTACGACGAGCCCGGAAGACGCATCTACAACATGTTCGGCGAGGTGATGTTCCGCGAGCAGCCCCACAAGTACCCGGTCATCGGCTACGTGGAGAACTTCGAGAGGCTGACCCGCGAGGATGCTGTCAAGTACCACGCCAACTTCTACGTCCCGAACAACATCGTGTTCGTGGCCGCCGGCGACTTCGACACGGCAGAGGTCTACGAGAAGATCCACGAGGCGTTCAGCGGCTTCGAGCGCAGGCCGGTCGAGTTCCCTCCCCTCCACGACGAGCCCGCGCAGATGGGCCGCCGCGAACTCAGGGAAGAGCGCGACCTCGAGATGGCCTACGTCAGAGTGGGCTTCCACTCGGTGCCGCTCACGAACCCCGACATGTACCCGCTGGACATCCTGTCGCACATTCTTTCCGAAGGCAGGAGCTCCAGACTTCATCAGAGACTCGTCGACGAGCTGGGCCTCGTGTACAGTATCTCCACCTACTCGCACACGCCGTCATACGACGCCGGCACGTTCGGCGTCGTCATGACGCTGGACCCGGCCAACATCGACGCCGCCATAGAAGTGGCGCTGGACGAGATCTACGCCCTCAAGACCAGGAAGGTCTCGAGCAACGAGCTCAGGAAGGCGAAGAAGATCAAGACGGCCGAGTTCTACTACGAGCAGCAGGAGCTCGAGGGACGCGCCAGCAGCCTGGGCACATCCGAGCTCGGCGCCGGAAACCCCGAGTTCTGGGGCAGGATCTACGCGGAGCGCATTCAAGACACGACCGCAGAGGAGATCCGGGACGTTGTCAACCGCTACTTCTTCGACGACAACATCGGCATCGCGATCCTCGAACCCAGACGGAGTGAGCAGTCCGTGGACGTTCGCTCGACCTACGAGGCGCCTGAGGTAGGGCGCATCGAGAAGCATGTCATGGACAACGGGCTCACGGTGCTCATCAAAGAGAACCACACCAACCCGGTCGTCTCCGTCGGCAGCTTCACACTCGCCGGCGCACGGATGGACCCCGAGGGCGGCAACGGCCTGGCGAACTTCGTCGCCAACATGATGCCCCGCGGCACGAAGAAGAGAACCGGCGGGAAGATCTCAGAGACCTTCGACTCGATGGGCGCGTCCTACAAGTGCTCCGCGAATCACACTCGCATCCAGTCTGAAATGACGCTTCTCTCTGAGGACCTCGGGGACGGATTGGAGGTCTTTGCGGACATCCTCATGAACCCGAAGTTCGATACCGGAGAGATGGAGAAGGAGCGGGAGCTCATTCAGGCCAGCCTGGCCGGGCGCAGTGACAACTGGAACACGGACGCGATGGACCGGATGCTCATCGAGCTCTTCGAGAAGCACCCGTACGGCAAGTGCCCGGTCGGCACGACCGAGACGGTCGCGGCGTTCACGCGCGCCGACCTCGCTGCGCACCACGGCGCCTACGTCACCCCCAACAACACCGTGCTTACCGTTTTCGGGGACGTCGATGGTGACGCGGCCCTGGCAATGGTCCAGCGGGCGTTCCGCGGCTGGAAGCCCGGCGACGACGTTACGCCCCGGGTCGTGAACGAGCCCGTACGCACGGAGCCGGAGACGATGACGAGCTACCACGATCGCGCCCAGACCGTCATCTTCCGCGGCTATCACGGCATGCCCTATTCCTCCAGCGACGGCTACGCCATGGACGTCCTGGACGCGGTCATCTCGGGCATCTACTACCCGGGCGGCTGGCTCCACACGGAGCTGCGCGGCAATCAGCTCGTCTACGTGGTTCACGCCTACAACTTCACGGGATTCGACGCCGGCTACTTCGGCATCTACGCGGCGACCTTCGAGGAGGCACTCGACCAGGCCATGGAGATAATCGACGGCGACATGGAGCGTATCGTGACCGAACTCGTGGACGACGACGAACTCGGGAAGGCGAAGCAGCTCTGCGTGATCATGCGGCAGACATCACGGCAGACGAACTCATCGCAGGCGAGCGACGCGGGCATAGCGGAACTCTACGGCCTGGGTTACGATCACACGGAGGACTACGCGCGGAAGATCAAGGCGATCACGGGAGACCAGGTGCTCGCCGTCGCGCAGAAGTACCTGAGCAACCCGGTGACCATTTTGCGCCGCCCGACGCCTTCTGAGGAAGTGAGCGAGTCCAGCTAGGAGAGCATCGAGCGCAGCGTGCGGAGCGCCGTAACCAGGTACGGAGAACAGAGCGCCCGGGGGCACTGCCCTCGGGCGCCTCTTTTCACATCCTTCGAATCTCCCGCCATCTGTCCCACCGCTGACGCACCCCGACGACCAGCCAGAGAGCCAGCCGCCCGAGCAGCGCGCCGAGCACGGCTCCGGCGAGCGCGTCGAGTGGATAGTGCACTCCGACGTACACCCTCGAATACGCTACCACGACAGCAACGAAGTAGAAGAGCGGCGCGAACCGGCGGAGCCTCCACGAGGCGACCGTCGCCATCGCGAAGGAGTTGGCGGCGTGAGCAGAGGGGAAAGACATCGCGGACGACCGTCCGACGAGCAGGTGGCACTGCGCCGGGGTCAGAGCATTACAGGGGCGCACTCTCCCCACCAGCGGCTTGATGACGCTGCAGGATATCTGGTCGGTCAGCGCGACCGCGATGATGAGCGCCACGGCGGCCATCCTGCCTCGTCGCCCGCCCCAGATGATCAGTGCGAGCCACAGCCCGATGAGCACCGGATACCAGTGTTCTTGTTGCGTGACGAAGGGCATCACAGAGTCGAGAACAGGGTGTGTGAGCTTCGTGTTCAGGAGTACAAACAGCGCCGTGTCGATGGCGACAAGCTGGTTGATCATCTGGTCGTTTTCCCTTGCCCGTCATCACGCGCCGGCGGCGGAGTGCTCTTGAGCCGTGCCTCGGACGCCTCGAGCGCGTCCCAGTGCATCCTGTAGACGACCATCTCCTTGCCACCGCAGATGAGATTCTCGTTGAGCACGACTCGATGAATGGGCTCAGCAAGCTCATCCCTCATGACAATGTCAGGGTACCAGTTGGGAAACAAGACGGCGTATTCCGGGCGCCTCGAGCGCAGGAACCTGAACGCGGCGGTCTCGAGCCGTTCTCCGCGGCGACGGTAGTCGAGGACCTCGGGTGAGATGAGCCCCACCGTGTCCAGCACCTTCCTCTGGGAGAAGTAGGTGATCGCGCCGACGTCGTTGAGCGCCAACACGGCGTCAGCAGGGAGGTTCTTGTCTATCCACTTGCCGATGGAGACCTGCATCTCCTCGATGTTCGCTACTTCCTTCCCGTAGACCTGGCCGCGATACCAGATGTTCCTGAACTGCGAGGCCAGGGCGAGCAGCATGAACAACCAGAGGAGGCTTCGCTCAAGCACCATTCTGGCGGGGCGTCCCATGAACTTGGCCTTGGCGAACACGCGCGCCCCGTAGCCCGCCGCACCGTAGAGCCCGACTATGCCGACGACCAGCATCAGCGGGGCAACGGGAGCGATGTACCTCCCCTCCTGGTAACTTGCCTGCCCGAACGGAACGACTATGCCTATCGCCAGCGGGAAGAGAACCACGATGAGAGGAATGATGAAGGTGCGGTACTGGCTGTTCTCACGATAGGGCAGGAGGAAGATGAGACGCAGGAACCCCATCCCGGCGAACAGGAACAGAACGGGGTTGTTGTTGAGACCCTCGTGCAGGAAGGACATGAAGTAGTCGAAGGGGTTCGTCGTAAACGAGCGGATCAGCTCGACCTTGCTTCCGGTCGCCATCGCCGCTATCAGGCCCTTGTCCCAGAGCAGGGCCTTGGCGTAGGCCGTGTTCGGCAGGAAACCGATCCCGAATTTCTTGCTGAAGATGAGAAAGGGAGCTATGACAACGAAGAAGACGCATATGTGGATCAGGACCGGGACGATCCAGTCTCTTGCGGCAACCTCTCTCCACCTGATCAGAGTGGCGGCGAGGGCCCGGTCGAGCATGGCTGCCACGAAGAAGACCGTGCACTCTGGACGCGCCAGCGCCGCCAGACCGAAGAGAAGCGTAGAGAAGTACTGCCTGCGGCCGCCCGCGTGGCCGTACAGGACGTGAGCCGCAACGCCCGCGAGAGAGAGCATGACCGCGAGCGTCACCTCCATACCCGACAGACTGGCCCAGACGAGCCTCGGAAGCGCACCCGCCATGATCGCGGCGAACAGGGCCTCCCTGGGGTTTTTGGATATCGCCCGGACGAGTGTGTAGATGAAGAAGACGGTCAGGCCCAGGAACAGCACGCCGAGGAGCTTGCCCGTGAGTACGGGTTCTCCGGTTATCAGATACCCCGCGGCCGTCAGGAGAGTCCAGAGAGGCGCCGTGGAACCGGAGACCGGAATCCCGGGGTTGTAGGAGAACCCGTTGCCCAGGGCGAGATTCCTGGCGAACTGCGCGTGGATCCAGCTGTCGTCCAGTGGGAAACCGTAAGTGCCCGCGGTGCTCTGCTCCTCCCACAGGAAGTAGCCCACGGTCACCAGCATCACGACGAGCGCTATCAGTATGTGTGTGCGGATGGTCAAATCCGGCTCACACTCCTCTCCCCCGGCGGTCAAGGACGGTCGCGCCGCACGTCGAACGTCGAGCAGACCGCGCCGCTACAGACCGTGACCCCGTATGCTATCCGCAAGACCGCGCCACGTCAACAGTGGTCCGGCCGCACCGAGAAAGCCCTTCCGTACAAGCCGTGGGCCCGGGGAAACCCCCGGGCCCACGATTGCCTCAATCAGCAGAATGCCGATTCTAGCGATACAACGACTTGATGCTGCCCCAGCTGACCGACTCGACCGGGCTGGTAGGAACCTCGTACCAGAGGTCGTCGATCATGACACCGGCGTCGCCGCCGGCACCCGGACCACACCCGTTCTCCGTGGTGTACATGATCCACAGGAACCCGCCCCAGCTGTACGGGGGAAGGTCGAACTGGGTGATGTCAAAGCCGATGTTCAGACCCGTGCCGCCCCAGCCGTCGCAGGAGCCGAAGTCACCCCAGTACGACACGATGCCGTAGTAGTCGCCACCGGCCGTGCCGTAGAAAGCGCAGTA
>DAOWCM010000114.1 GCA_030639555.1 Candidatus Eiseniibacteriota bacterium
GCATAGCGGTGGGCATCGTCCTCTTCGGTGGCTTCGCCTGGTGCGTCGCGATAGCGGTTCGGAAGGACAGGGAGAAGCATGACCAGACGGAGCACGGTTCCTCCAAGCCCCAGTAGGCATGCTGTAACGCGAACCCGAGGACAGCGGGTGCATGCCCTGCTTCTCGTGATCGCGTCTGTGCTTGCGCTCGCCCTTCTGCCCGGTTCGGCCTTCGCCCAGGCGTGGTCCGAATGGCCGAAGCGGGAGCCCGTGCCCGAGCCCGACTATCCGGACGTCACCGTGACGGCCGACTGGCTCGCCCGCCGCCTCGACACGAGAAACGTCGTCGTTATCGACGCCCGACCCGCCGCGTCGTATCTCGCCGGGCACGTGCCCGGCGCTGTCTCGTTCCCACCAGAATCCACTCCCGACATCGAGTCGTCCCCTGAGCTTGCGCGCCTCCCGGATGTTCTGGGTCAGCTGGGTCTGTCGGGCCGGGAGTGGCTGGTGTGCTGCGGCGAAGTGTCCTACTCGACCGACGCGGCCGGGCTCTTCTGGCTCCTGGAGGTAGCAGGTGCGAACCGCGTGGTCATGCTCGACGGGGGTGTCGCAGGCTGGCGTGCGGCCGGGCACGAACTGGTGTCAGAGAAGGTGAGGCGTTCGCGGGCGGCCTGGACGCAGGAGTCCGATTCCGAGCTCCTCGCTACGCGCGAGTACGTCAGGCGGTCGTTTGGAGAGCCCGGTGTCGAACTCATCGACGCGCGTGGGCTTGATGCGTGGCGCGGGACCGTTGAGCAGAACGATTGGGGAACCCTCGTGCGCGTCGGGCACATCCCCCACGCGCTGCCGTTTGACTTCACCACTTTCTTTGCTCCAGACGGAACCTTCCTGGAACCTTCAGAGACCTGGGCGTCCTTCGCGAAGCTCGGTCCTAGACCGGCCAATCCAGTGGACCTCGCAGACGAGTTCGTAGTTCACGGTTGGGGGAGGGGAAGCGGCGCTGACTCCGGCCAGTGGGGAGAGGGCGTGTGGGGAGACGGCCCACTGGCCTACTTCCTTCTGCGCCGCGCCGGCGTCGCACGCGTACGCCTCTACCCGGGAGGGTGGCGCGACTGGTCGGGGGATCCCTATCTCCCCATCGTCAGGACAGTGACCGCGGAGGAACTCATGCACCGGCTCCGCGAGTCCCGACGGTGGCTCCGGCCGAACGCACCGCCCGACGACTTCGCCTTCTTCGACGTGCGCCACCCATCAGACCACAGGCGCGGCCACATCCGTGGATCCGTCACTCTGCGGTCCGACTACTTCGCCGACTCCCTTGACGTCAAGCTCGACCGCTACTGGCCGGGAATCGACAGGGCGTCCGCTCCTGTCGTCACCTACTGCTACGGCGAGCACTGTATCCGCAGTCGCGCCACATCGACCGATGCGGCGCGCGAGGGGTTCATATACGTCGAGCGATTCTACGGCGGTCTGGATGAATGGCGACTCGCCGGGGGGGAGCTCGTGCGGGAGGAGTGAAGCGGCGGCTGAGTTGACGCGCGGCGCCGACTGATCCGACTCACTGCAGGAGCGGACGCGGCGGCAGGCACTCAGTGACAGCGAACGCAACAGATACAGGAACCCGCCCGGTGCATGCAGTCCGGGCGGGTTCGCTCTCAGTCAAGCCGTGTGTTCCGGCGGTAGTCCCCGCTTCTAGAGCAAGTTCCTGAAGAAGCTCTTGATCTTGCTCCACGTACTCGGTTCTACGGGGCTGCCGCCGTTGGTGTGGATGTTGGTGTCGATCTCCTCGACGTGCCACTCGCCGGCATACTCGGGAGGCTCGAGGATCACGATGTACTGGCACACTTCGACGATCGGCTGGTCCGTGTGAATGATCACACAGAACGCCTCGGGTGGGAAGATGATGTGGTACTGGTTCTGCCTCGACCCCGCGATCGGTTCGACGAGGATCGGCTCCCGCTCGCCGGGCCTGAAGATCGTGATCGTTGGCCCGACCCACTCGATGTGCTTCCATACGCCGTCGATCTGGATGTTGTCGCAGAAGCTCATGTTGCCGTCGCCGTCCACGTCGTCGTGGTCGGTCTGCACGCCGTTGGTGCAGTAGGCCTCCGGCGGCCTGATCGTGTGCCACGGCGATCCGTCGGGCGGCCAGGTCGGGTCGTACCCTCGAGCGGGAACGTTGAGTTCGAAGATCTCGAAGGCGCCCGCGGGCAGCGCGAAGGCCACCAGCACAACGGCTATGACAAACGTCCTCATAACTCTCCTCCTTCCGCGCGCCGCGTCCGGCGCGCTACCTCTCGACCCAGGGGGAGCGCTCCATCCCGAACGTCCCCGGGTGAGGCTTGACTGATCCTCCCTCAGGTTATCACCGTTCACTGCTGACGTCAAGAATGAAAATGCCGGGCGCACACACTGCGGGCGAGAAGTAGAACACCCGGCGCGCTGGGGCGCCGGGCGGCCTCTCGTGTGGCATTTGCGGCCGGTGCGTCCGAACCGCCTTTACTGGACGATCGTCGTCAGCTACACCCCGGCGGGGGAGACGAAGAAGAGGAGCCCGAAAAGGGCCAGGAATACTACGGCAAAGGCGCGGTGGCGGTCACAGCGGTCCACGGCGAACTCCTGGTTGGAGCCTCTGGTCTCGGCAACAACGAACCGGGCGGCCGCCTGGTGCTCTGTGGTCGCTTGCCACCACTGCTGTCTGTGTCTAGGGCGGACGAGACCGCTCTAGCACGACGCCGATTCGGAGTCAACAGAGAAAAAGGCACCGGAGGTTCGGAATGCCGTCTGCATGCCGTTACCACCGGTGCCCTGTTGCCTCTGCCTCGTGCGTCGAGCCCCTAGCTACCTTCGGCGCTGCGGCTCGAGGGACACGAGCCACCCGCGCTCTTCGCGCACGAGCCGCCAGAGTCGACCGCTTCCGTCATCCCCGGGCACGCCCCGCCCGCATCCGCCATCTTGGCCATGCTCGGACATCCCGAGATCGCGGCCGGAGCGCAGGTGCACTTCTGGCCGTCGGCATGTTCACAGGTCACCGTCTTCCCGTCGCAGGTGATCGTGAACTCCGTCGAGCCCTCGGCGCCTTCGCACGTCACGGTGCATTCCATGTCGCCCTTGGCGCCCACGCATGTCACGGTGCACTCGGAGGATCCGTCATGTCCCTCGCATGTTACGACGTACTCCGAGCTGCCCTCCGCTCCCGAGCACGTCACCACACACTCCATCTCGTCGCCCTTGCCCTCGCACGTGACGGAGATTCCCTCCGCTGAGGAGGAACAGCTGCTGGCCTCCGCCTGCTGCTCGCTCTGGCCGCAGCCCGTGAGCAGTACTCCGAGGCCGGCCACGATCGCGAGCATTGCGAGCACATATCTGGTCTTCATGCCATTCCTCCGTTACTGACACTGTGCCGCCTCGCTCAATGGGGCGGCAGACTCGAGCGGCCACGGAATGACGCGGACACTCATCTGGTTTCTGTATTTCACAGTCTAGCTAATATCAGTGCGCTGCGCAAGTGCCGAGGTGCCGGCACTCGCGCTGTCCGCCGCGGGCTCCCGGGGGCGGGAGATCGACGTGGCCACTCCGGTTGACCGGACCCGCCCCAGGAAAGGGCCGGGGAATGACGTGTTCGGCGGCCCGGTGTCGTCCGTGGACGACAGCCGTAACTGATTCTGTCCTGCGGAGTTGTGGCTGCTGTGCGGACGGGACGTCGTCCGCGGACTACGGATTCGGGGGTCCGTGCGGCCCCCAAGCGTGAGACACGCGGACGGGCAGGCGCACAACAGATGGCCAGGTGGCCAGTTACGGTCCGCAGGCAGTCCGGGACGAAATCGGCACAGCCCTTGCCCTATGTATGGTTGCTGTGAGGATGTGCAGTCCCTCCGCGGGATCGCCTGGAGCAACCGCGGGAGGGCGGGTGTAGGGCATCAGAGACCCGCACCGAGCGTCCGGAGCACGACATCCACTGCGGGGGAGGCTTCAGGAGGTATCGATGGTACGCAAAGTGAGGGAACTCGGGCGAACACGGTATGTGGGCGACAGCGCCACCAATCTGGTGCACGACACCTGGCACGCGGACTGCCAGGGGTGTGGATTGGACGAGACGCTCCGAAACGGCCACGCCGTCGTTTTCGAGCCGGACACGCTCGACGCGGCACTTTGGGCGGGGTACGAGTATTGCGAGGCGTGCCACGACAGAACAGAACCGGTTCCTCCAAGATGGGCCGGCGCGGAGGCGGCGCCGCCAAAGGGTGAACGCAAGCAAGGGATGGAAACGCCGGCATCAGAGTCGACGGCGCCCGATAGCGAGCGGGAGGCGCTGCGTGGGGAGGTGTTCGGGTCCCAGCGAGAGACGACCAAGGTAGCAGGGTAATCCAGCGCGGCTGACGCGGAGTACCCCGCAGCCAGGCTTCGGTCTGGCGACATGCGCGCCGCAGCGCGCAGGACGACCGGCCCCGATAGGGGCCGGTCTGCTTTTGTGTGTGCGCCGGGCATGGCGCGCAGCGCCGGGTACGGCGCTGTCAACCGGCAATCGAAAGAGAGCTGGGAAGTGACCGGGAGGTGATGTGCTGGATTCGACTACGCCTGTGCCGGATCATCGGGAGATCCGGGGTTCCCGAGGCCGAGGAAGGCCGTCGCCCTCCTGGTATGCTCTGCTGTCAGATCCAGGAAGCCGCTGCCGGAGAGCTGCCGGAGCGTCTCTTCGTAGGCGGTCTTCATGACGCTTGGGATCTTCTCAATGTCGCAGAGCCCGACGCCGATGGTCCTCGGCCTCAATAGGATTACCGAGAAGCCTCGCCGGGGCCTGTGGCAGTGAAGCAGGTTGTAGTCCGTGATGGCGCGGCTCTGGATGCTGTTCGAGTAGAGAACGAGGCTCATCGGGTGGGAGAGCGACTCCTCGCGGGGAGCGTTGCCGCCATAGCCCAGGTCGACCGCGATCACCGCAGTGCGGCGTCGCCCGAGTCTGCGCGCGGACTGCCAGTCGTGGAACGCCGTCGCGATCGGTAGATGCTCGACGGTCGCGCCGTCGATGTAGAATCTGCTGCCGATCTTCTTCGGCGGCAGTGTGCCCGGGATCGCCATCGATGCGCCGATGGCATCGGCAAGACTCAGATCGGGCGACGTCTCGCGGCAGAAGACGCACTTGGTCGTCTTCTCCCGACGTTGAGGCTCGGGTCTGCCGGTGCCTATGTCGAAGGCCACGCATGAGAACGGTATTGCGAGGTCCGAGAACTTAGGGGCGCCGCCGGCGTAACGCTGCAGGAGATTGCTCAGATACTCCCCCAGCCTGGTCGAGTCGTAGACGCCCGCGCGATCGAAGGAGCGTCCCGCAAACGCTCGAATCACCTCTCCCGCAACCAGCCGCATCGCCGGATGTCTCGCGGCGAATCCGAACAGCTCATCCGGATGAGTGATGTCGAGCATCACCTCCTCGAGCTGCGCCACTGTCAGCCCCGCGGCGCGGAGCCCTCCGATCACGGCGCCCGCGGAGGTGCCGTAGATCGCGGCGACGGGCACGCCCAGGAGTTCGAGCACTCTCAGTACACTCACGTGACAGGACATCGCCATGCCGCCGCCCGACAGCGCGACGACGACCCTCTTGCGCCTGAGGAAGCGCAGAAGGGGGGAGAACTGCTTCTTCCAGTGTTTGAGGTCCTCGCCGGCCAGCGTCGCTCCGTCCTTGGACGGCGGCTCCTGCGGCTGCCGCGCGAGCGAGAACCAGTCGAAATCTCTCTCAGCGCTCATCCCAGTGACTCCACTAGCCCGCGAACAGGCCGAACAGCGCCCCGGTCACGGTGGACATGATCAGAACCAGCGTCAGGTAGACGAGCGTCTTCCTCGTCCCTATGACGCTGCGCAGTATCAGGATGTTAGGAAGCGAGACTGCCGGGCCGGCCAGAAGGAACGCCAGAGCCGGCCCCTTCGCCATTCCTGCGCCCACCAATCCCTGGACTATGGGTATCTCGGTCATCGTGCAGAAGTACATCAGACCGGAGGCCACGGCCGCAACCATATTCGACAGTATCGAGTTATCGCCCACTAACCCTGCGACCCACGCGGACGGTATCAGTCCCTCATGGCCGGGCCTGCCCAGCATCGCTCCGACGACCAGGATTCCCACGAAGAGAAGCGGGAGGATGTCCCTGGCGAGGTCCCACGAGCCGTCGAGCCAGTCGCGCGTCTCCCGGGTTCCCGTGGCCGCCACGACGGTCAATCCGGCCATGCCCGCCAGAAACGGTATCAGGGGTCTCCCGGGGAAGAGCAGCGCGAGGGCCGTCACGGCGGCTCCTGCGCTCACGATGGTCCAGGCGCGCAGGCCGAACCACCTGACGAGTACCACGCCCAGCACGATGGCGGACGCGCCGGTCAGGGGCCACCTCGCCACGTAGATTGCGTGAGAGATGCCGGTGCCGCCGGCCGCGTACCAGTTTGCGAAGGCCAGGATCGCCACGGTCGAGGCGAAAACCGCCATGCTCTGGCGCAGAGGCCGCTCGACCTCGGGCCTGGGCTCAGCGAGCTGCTCCTCCGCCCGAACGGTCTCCTCGTGGCGGAAGATGAAATGCATGATGAGTCCGATGACGATGCTGAAGACGATTGCTCCGGCGGCCCTGGCGACTCCGAGCTGCGCGCCCAGTACGCGCGCCGTCAGGAATATCGCGATGACGTTGATGGCGGGACCCGCGTAGAGGAACGTTGTTGCGGGGCCCAATCCGGCGCCTCTGGAGTAGATGCCGGCGAAGAGCGGCAGAATGGTGCAGCTGCACACGGCCAGAATGCAGCCCGATACCGACGCCACGGCGTAGGACACGAACTTGCTGGCGTGCGCGCCCAGGTACCTCATCACAGAGGCCTTTGACACGAAAGCCGAGACGGCGCCCGCGATGAAGAGCGCCGGCAGGAGACCCATCAGCATGTGTTCGCGGACGTACCACTGCACGAGCGCGAGGGCCTCAGTGACCGCGTTCCCGATCCTACCGGCGTCCATCGGGACCAGGTAGAACATCAGGAAGACGGCGGCAACAATGAGAACGAACTTCCCGTCTCTCTTCCAGTCCAAGCGCTTACTCCTCTTTCTCCTGCGCCCACGGACGCGCGCGCAGAAGTTCAGTCACCCAC
>DAOWCM010000324.1 GCA_030639555.1 Candidatus Eiseniibacteriota bacterium
GAGCTCCGACCGCCACAGCGCCTTCCCCGTGGACGTCTTCATGTGCGGGACCTCGATGACGAAGGTGTCCTTGAGCTCTCCGAAGAGTTCGTACGCCTTCGTTTTTCCGTCGCAGGTCGTCTCGCCGATCACAAGGTCGGCGGACGCGACGTAGGGGCAGAGGCCCGACATCGTGAACCCGAAGAACGACTTGATGAGCGCGCAGGTATTTCGGGGGAGGAGCTTCTCGGCTTCCTCCGTCCCGACGTCCGCGCCGGCGCATAGCCCGATGCAGATGCCGTCGACCGCCAGGATCAGTTCCTCTGGCACGTAGAGGCAGAACGTTCCGAAGATCTTGCGTCCCGCCTTCTTGGCGTCCTGGAGTTCTTTGATCCTGAGGCCGTGGATCTCCGAGATCACAAAGTCGAAGTACTCCATGCCCTTTGGGCGGTCCGTCTGGGACAGGTAGATGTCGTTGTAGAACGTGCCAAGAACCTCCAGGAGTCCTTCGTGCGCCTCGAGGTTCAGTCCGAGTTCCTTCCACATCGGTGTGTAGTCGACCTTCTCAGCCATCGGTTCTTCCTTTCCGTCAGGGTGCACGTACCTCTCAACGGACGCGCGCGTACGTACCCGGACGGGACCGTCGCGGTCGCGGCAGTGAGAGGCCGTTTCGTTGTGCTCTGGAAAGGAACCGGAGGTGGATCAGGTCGTGAGGGTGGTCGGCACCGACAGCGACCGGAGTCCGCGCTCGAGTACCCGCCCAAGGCAGGGTATCTCTCGGGACGCCAAACTGCGCCCCAACGCGGCCACTCAGCTATCGATGTGGCTCGCGAGCAAGCGCTCGGTCATCTGCCGTGCCTCCTTCGTTGGTGGGAACTCCACTGCAAGAACTGATGCATAAGCATAGCAC
Organism: Candidatus Eiseniibacteriota bacterium; assembly: GCA_030639555.1. Classification (GTDB taxonomy): domain Bacteria; phylum Joyebacterota; class Joyebacteria; order Joyebacterales; family Joyebacteraceae; genus JALGZG01. Next base: position 890 of record DAOWCM010000324.1, read on the forward strand.
AGGCGGGAGCAGGATGCAAGAGCGGTCGTGGGCGGAGCGAACTTTCATCCTCTCCGCGGGCACGGCGGCAGCGGCAGCTCGCCTCCAGCCGAATCGGGAGGGCTCGCCTCGACGCAATCAGTGGGATCGCAGCAGGTGTGGCACACGCGTTTGAACGCGCGGAAGCCTGTGAGCTCTATGTCTGGCGAGAGGTGGCAACTCCGCACCGGCTCCTCACGCAGGAGGTCGGTGCTCAGGTACTTCTTGTTGTCGTCGGGGAAGACGGTGGCGACGACGGCGCCGGATCCCAACAACTCCTGGACCTTGAGGGCGCCGAGGAAGTTCGCGCCTGAAGAAATGCCGACGCCGATGCCGAGCTCGGATGCGAGCTTCTGGGACATGAGGATGGCGTCACCATCCTCCACGCCGATGACCTCGTCGAGCGACTCGAGCTGGACGATATCGGGCACGAATTCATCCGAGATGCCCTGGATGCGGTGCTTCCCGATCCTGCATCCCGTCGAGAGCGTGGGGGAGTTAGCTGGCTCAAGAGCGTGGAGCTTCACAGAAGGGTGAACGCGCCGCAGGTAACGTCCCACTCCCATGATGGTCCCGCCGGTCCCGACGCCTGCGATGAACGCATCTGGCGGCAGCGAGCGGAACCGGAGCTGCCACCAGATCTCGGGTCCGGTTGTCTGCTCGTGCGCCTCGACGTTGTCCTCGTTCGAGAACTGACGCGGCAGGAATGCGCCATCTGTCGAGTCGGCCAGTTGCTCCGCCCTCTCGATGCTTCCGAGGAAGCCGCCGTCCTCCTTGCTCACGAGATGGATCTCGGCGCCGAGGCTCCGTATCAGGGAGATCCGCTCCTCGCTCATCCAGTCGGGCATGTAGATGGCCACGGGGTGGCTCAGCGCGCGCCCGATGGCGGCGAACGAGATGCCCGTGTTGCCGCTCGTCGCCTCGATGATGAGCCCGCCTGGCCGAAGCGTCCCGCGCGCGTATCCCCTCCGCAGGATGTGCAGCGCCATCCGGTCCTTGATGCTGCCCGTCATGTTGAGGTTCTCGGCCTTGGCGTAGAGCGTCCGCTCATCGCCGCGGAACTTGAAGTTGATGGCCAGAAGCGGCGTGTTGCCGACGAGCTGGGAGAGTCCTCGGAGCCTGGAGTTGATGTCACGTACGGTGAACACCTGGGGCTGTGCCAATGCACACCTCCGGGGTGTGGCTGCATGAGCGTTCGTGGGACCACGTCTAGGATGCCCGAGCCGCACGCGGTTGGCAAGGTCTTTCCCGGCCATCCCGGGGCAATCACCCCTTGACCCGATGTCGCTCCCGGGGGCATAGTACAGTCACGCTGACCGGGTGTACCGCCGCTGCGGCCCCGGCGCGCAAAGAGCACAGCGAGGGAACATGCCAGAGCCCGGAATCACAGCCGGACGCATCAAGAAGGGTGCGTACTTCGACTCCGTCACGCTCATGACGGTGGGGAAGGCGCTCGCTGCCATGGACGGCGTCGTCGACGCCGCCGTCATCATGGGCACGCGGGAGAACAAGGCCATCCTCGCGGCCTCCGGACTCCTGACGCCCGAGCTCGAGGCCGCCCGCGGCACCGACCTTCTCATCGCCGTCCAGGCCGAGTCCGACGAGGCCGCCACACGCGCCCTCGATGCCGCCGACGAACGCCTGAAGGAAGCGCGCTCGGGCCGAGACACCGACGACACGTTCCATCCCGTGAGCCTCGAAGGCGCGCTCAAGGTCGTCCCCGGCGCGAACCTCGCGCTCATTTCGGTCGCGGGCCGTTACGCCGGGCGCGAGGCGATGCGGGCTCTCGAGTCAGGCCTGAACGTCATGCTCTTCTCCGACAACGTAGCCCTGGAGACCGAAGTCGACCTCAAGGCGTTCGCGCATGCGACCGACCTCCTTGTTATGGGACCCGACTGCGGGACCGCTATCTTGAACGGGGTGCCGCTCGCGTTCGCCAACGTCGTCAACCGCGGCGAGATAGGCATTGTCGCCGCGTCAGGCACGGGCCTGCAGGAAGTGAGCTCGATCATCTCGAACGAGGGCGCCGGGATCTCCCAGGCCATCGGCACCGGCGGCCGCGACGTCAGACAGGAAGTGGGCGGCATCACGTTCATCGACGGGCTGAGGGCGCTCGCGGGCGACGACGC
>DAOWCM010000041.1 GCA_030639555.1 Candidatus Eiseniibacteriota bacterium
GCGGGGCGGCACGGTGACGATGAACTTCTACGATCCGGACTCTCAGTTCTTCGACCATCGCGTCGTCGAGGAAGAGGCCGCCCGCGTCACCATCTCCCTCAGGACCGGGTGCTTCTGCAATCCCGGGGGCGGAGAGCTGACCCTCGGCATCTCCGAGAGCGAGCTGGAGACGTGCTTCGCCCAGCCCCAGCAGAGGCTGACACTGGACGATTTCCGCCACTGCATAGACGGCAAGAGCACCGGCGCCGTGCGCGTCTCATTCGGCATCGCGAGCAACTTCGCTGACGCCTACCGGTTCGTGGAGTTTGCGAGCACATTCACGGACAGACAGGCGTGCACCTGACGTGGACCGTGATGGTTCTTGGTTAGGACGGTCTCAGCAATGAACCGTCTGGCCACGCGGGCCATCCGCCGCGCACTGCCGACCCCCCTCTTCTACGTCCTGTATCGTAGAGCCGCCCGTTGCCTGGGCGACGCCTCGCGCCCGGTGACTTCTGGCGGGTGACTCCATCGGGGCTCCGGATCTGGATGCGCGGCTTCGAGGAGACGGCCCTCGGGTTCTTCACGACCTACGGTTGTCCCATTGATACGGGTGTGTTCTGCTTCGACAGGAAGCCGAAGGGGAATGCGCGTGGAGATTCGACCCTACAGAGATGAGGATCTGCCGGCGGTCGTCGAGCTGTGGCGAGTGGCTTTTCCCGACGGTCCGGCGTGGAACGAACCCGCGGCGGACATCGCCCGCAAGCTCGAGGTCCAGCGCGAGTTCTTCGTGGTGGCGACGGACGGCGGCGAGATCGTCGGCACCGCCGTGGCCGGCTACGACGGGCACCGCGGGTGGGTCTACTACGTGGCGGTGGACCCCGGACACAGAAGGCGGGGGATCGGCGCGGCGCTCATGCGGAGGGTCGAGCGCGACCTCGCCGGCGTGGGGTGTCCCAAGCTGAACCTCCAGGTCCGAGGCGCCAACCGTGACGCCGTTCGCTTCTACGAGAGCCTGGGATATGTGGCAGAGGACCGGGTCAGTATGGGAAGGCGGCTCGAGGAGCCGAAGATGCCGGAGCGCTCGCCCGGGGGCCCGGCACGTTCCACCGGGATTCACCAGAGGATCCATAGAATCGTACGCCTGATACCCTCGGGCCGCGTGGCGACGTACGGGCAGATCGCCGCGTTCGCCGGTGGGTGCACGCCACGAATGGTGGGCTACGCGATGGCCTCGATCCCCCCCGGTAGCGACGTGCCCTGGCACCGCGTCATCAACAGCAAAGGTACGATCAGCCTGAGATCCGGCAGCGACGGCCACGAGGTCCAGCGCGGCATGCTCGCATCGGAGGGTGTCGCTTTCGATGAGCGGGGGCGGGTCGATCTCGAGCGATTCGCGTGGACCGGGCCGGGCCTGAAACAGGGCTGAACCGCCGAGGCCTTCGTGCTATACTCCTTCGTCGCTCGCCGTCAAGAGGAGGGTCACACATGTCGGAATCCCCGGCCGTTGCGCTGAATCACGCGCGCAAGGCAAGAGACGAGGTGCTTGGGGAACTGCGCGGGTTTCTGAGCATTCCGTCGGTCTCCAGCAATCCCAAGGGTCACGATGACATCAAGCGCGCGACCGAATGGCTTTCCGAGCGCTTCAGAGCTCTGGGGCTGACCCGCGTCGAAGTGCTCCCCACCGCCGGCCACCCGGCGGTCTACGGCGAGACGCTGTCCGCCGGACCGTCCGCCCCTACCGTGCTCATGTACGGTCACTACGATGTTCAGTCCGCGGCTCCGCTGGGCGACTGGGACTCCGATCCCTACAGGCCCGTCGTGCGCGGCGACAACCTCTACGCGAGGGGTTCGGCAGACAACAAGGGTCAGATCATGGCCTGCGTCGCGGCGGTTCAGGCCGTCATGAGAGCGGGTTCCCTGCCGGTCAATGTCAAGTTCGTGATAGAGGGCGAAGAGGAGCTGGGCTCGCCGAGCTTTGCGAGTCTTCTCGAAGAGCACCGTGACCTTCTAACCGGCGATTTCGTTCTCAACCCGGACGCGGGCATGCTCGGTCCGGAGACGCCCACCATCTACTACGGCCTGCGAGGCATGTACGTCTGCAAGCTCCGCGTCTACGGACCGTCGCGCGACCTCCATTCCGGGAGCTACGGTGGGGTCGTCCACAATCCCATCCACGCGCTCTCGCACATGATAGCCGGCCTGCACGACGCGGACGGGCGCGTGATGCTCGACGGTTTCTACGACAGGGTGCGTGAACTGACCGCGGAGGAGCGCGCCGAGATGGCCGCCCTTCCCCGGGATGAGGCATCCTATCTGGAGCAGTCAGGTGTCAGCAAGCTCTGGGGCGAGCCGGGGTTCACGCCTGTCGAGCGCGAAGGCGCACGCCCCGCCGTCGACGTGATCCACATTCTGGCGGGAAGTCCGAAATCGGCGATACCGGCGGAGGCCAACGCCATCGTCACGGCGCGGCTCGTTCCCGATCAGGACCCCAATGAAGTGCACGAGGGAATGATGAAGTACCTCAAGGAGAGCATCCCGTCCACGGTCAGCTGGGAAGTGAAGTCGTACGAGGGCTTCCCCGCGTCCTTGACCGACAGGAACACCCCAGGCGTCCGTGCCCTGTCGAAAGCGATGGTCGAGGTGTGGGGCAAGGAGCCGCTGTTCTGCAGGAGCGGCGGCAGTATCGCGGCCGTGGGCCAGCTGCAGAAGGTCCTCGGACTGGACTCGGTTCTCACCGGGTTCGCCCTGCCGGACTCCCAGATGCACGGCCCGAACGAGAAGCTCCATCTGCCCACCTGGGAAAGGGGTATTGAGGCGCTCGTCCGTTTCCTGTACTACCTCGCCGAGTAGAGCCCTCGAAGGCGCCCGGGCAGCGTGCCACGCGGGCGCCTCTTTGGGAGACGATCTATCGACCCCCCGGACGAACGCCGTGCCGGGGGGTCGCTTACGGCCTTCACTCAGGGGTCTTCCCCTGCTATCATCGTCGGGTTTCCTGGATTGCGACTGAACATCGGGTTGTGATTGAACATCCCAGCAAGCGAGGAGAGAAGTATGGCCATAGTCCTGAACGGCAAGGGTCTGACTGTCGAAAAGATGGTTCGCATCGCGCGACACGGGGAGAAGGTAGAGGTCCCGCCGGAGGCGTGGGAGCGGATCAAGGTCTGCCGGGCGATGCTGGAGGAGAAGATCGTCGCCAAGGAGATCATGTACGGGGTCAACACGGGGATCGGGGAGTTCTCCGAGGTAGTCCTCGACGATGATCAGACCGAGCAGTTTCAGAAGTACCTCATCTACAACCACGCGGCGGGAATCGGTGACCTCGCGCCCATAGAGTACGTGCGCGGCGCCATGGCGGGGCGTATCAACGTGCTCGTGCAGGGCAAGTCCGGCTGTCGTCCGGAGATCGTCGAGACGCTCGTCGCGATGCTGAACAAGGGCGTGACTCCCGCGGTCTGTCAGAAGGGGTCGGTCGGCGCGTCCGGCGACCTCGCGCCGATGTCGCAGATCGCGCTCCTTATGATGGGCGAGGGTGAGGCGTTCTTCGAGGGCGAGCTCCTGTCCGGCAAGAAGGCTCTCGACAAGGCGGGCATCCCGGTGCCCGGTCTCAAGGCCAGGGACGGGCTGTCCACGATCAACGGCTCGAACCTCCTGACGGCGATGAGCGCCATCCACGTATACGACATGAACCGCTGGCTCAAGCAGGCCGAGATCGCCTGCGCGATGACGCTCGAGGCGCTCTACGCGAACATGAAGCCCTACAACGCGCTCCTGCACGAGGTGCGGGGCTTCGCGGGCGCGCAGCGGACGGCGAAGGCGCTCCGGACCTGCATCGAGGGGAGCGACCTCGTCTCCGGCAAGATCAAGGTCAAGGTGCAGGACGCCTATTCGATGCGTTCGACACCGCAGGTGATCGGGGCCGCGCACGACGCCATCGCGTACGCGAAGAGCCAGGTCGAGATCGAGCTCAACGGCGTCGGCGACAACCCGATATTCTTCCCGGAGCACAAGCTGACGCTCACGGGCGCGAACTTCCAGGGCTCGCCGGTCGGCCTGCCCATGGACATGGCCGGTACGGCGATAACGATGGTCAGCGTGCTCTCGGAGAGGCGCTTGAACCGACTGATCAACCCGGCGCTCTCCATCGGCCTGCCCCCCTTCCTGACGAAGGGCGCGGGTATGATGTCGGGGATGATGCTGAGCCAGTACACCGCGTGCATGCTCATCGTCGAGCAGCGGATGCTCTCTGCTCCCGCGAGCATTGGGTCCATTCCCGCGGCCGCCGACCAGGAGGACTTCGTTTCGATGGCCATGAACACGGCCATCAAGAACGGTCAGATCCTGGACAACGCGTACGGTATTCTCGGCATCGAGTTCATGGCCGCCGCGCAGGCGCTGGACTTCCGCGACTTCACTCCCGGCAAGGGTGTCCGGAAGGCTCACGAGGTCATCCGGAAGCACGTCGACCACCTCGATGAGGACCGTCCGCTGTACTCCGACCACACGATCATGCAGAAGGTCGTGCGGTCCTGCGCGATCCTGGAGTCAGTCGAGGCGGAGGTGGGGAGCCTGGAGTAGGGGAGTGGACGAGCGGTTCCCGTACGACCGATGAAGCGACGGGGCGGGCCTTCAGGCTCGCCCCGTCGGCGTCCGTGCACCCCGGTTTCTGGCGCGCCGTGTGGGCTCGCTCGAGCCGCGTCGCCCGTCCCGGCGTGTGACACACAATTCCGGATGTGGTAGACTATGCGGGCAGATTCGCGCTCTCGGGCGGGACTCCGCCCGCGTCGTCGTACAGGCATTCTCAAACGAGGGAGAGTGAGATGGGCCTTCTTGCGTGGATCATCTTCGGCGCGCTGGCTGGCTGGGTAGCCAGCATGATAACCGGCAGGCACCAGGGGTGCTGCCTCAACGTCATCGTCGGAGTCGTCGGCGCCTTCATAGGTGGCATCGTCGTGCAGCTCGCGACCGGTCGGGGCTTCAGCATCGGCTTCAATCTCCCAAGCTTCGCCGTCGCGGTTCTTGGCGCCGTAATTCTTCTGACCATAGCCGGAATCGCCACTCGCTCTCGGCGCTGGTGATCCCGGACACCCTACACAGCTTCCTTCTGGAGGTACGGTGACGCCCTTCGTTCTCACGCGCGACCTCTGCAAGACGTATCAGAAGGGAACCGTTCCTGTCCCTGTGCTCCAGGGCGTCTCCCTCGACATAGCCAGGGGTGAGTACGTCTCCGTCGTCGGGAGGTCCGGTTCCGGCAAGTCCACCCTGCTCAATCTCCTCGGGGGCCTGGACACCGCGACGTCGGGCCGCATCGTCGTGGGCGATTCCGATGTGACGTCGATGAGCCGGCAGGACCTGGCGGTGCACCGGCGATCCACCGTCGGGATGATCTTCCAGTCGTTCAACCTCATCCCATCCAGAACCGCTCTCGAGAACATCACGCTCGAGCTCGCGTTTGGTGGTCACCCGCGGAGCGACAGGAGACGTCGCGCCTCCGAGCTTCTTTCTTTAGTCGGCCTCGAGCATCGCCTGAGCCACACCCCGGGCGAGCTCTCCGGCGGCGAGGCGCAGCGGGTCGCCATCGCGCGGGCACTCGCAAACGCCCCGGACGTCCTTCTCGCTGACGAGCCGACCGGCAACCTGGACAGCAAGACGGTCGAGGAGATAGTCGGGCTTCTCGTGGCGCTCAACAACGAGCGCGGGAGCGTGACCTGTCGCTCTTCGGAAGCGAGCGCGCCGTGCGGGAGCGCTACGAAAGCCGCTACATCCCGGGGGAGCGACTCTATCTCGAGCGGTGCCGCCCTAGTGAGCGCGCCGACGCCGTAGTGCGCAACGATGAGCCGGCGAACCCGGCCCTCGAATGGAGATGCACCAGCCAAGGAGAGCAATGAACCCGAACACCGTCATAGAACAGATGCTGGCGCGGAAGTCGATCCGCAAGTACACCGACAGGGAGCCCACCGACGAGGTGGTCGAGACGATCGTCCGTGCCGGGCAGCAGGCGCCGTTCGCCGCGCAGCTCGGAAGCGTGCTCCTGAAGCGCGACCGCGACAACACCCCGTTCCGGGCGCCGCTCCTCTTCACCGTTTGTGTCGACGCGCACAGACTGGAGCTGATCATGGAGAAGCGAGGGTGGAAGACCCGGACCAACGACCTCTCGCTGCTCCTGTTCGGCATCCAGGACGCCTGCTACATGGCCGAGAACATGGTGATGGCAGCCGAGAGCCTCGGACTGGGGAGCTGCTTCCTGGGTGTGACTCCGTACAAGGCGAAGAAGGTCATCGAGAAGTACGAGTTGCCGCCGCGGGTCTTCCCGCTCGTGGAGCTCACCATGGGGTATCCGGCGGAGGACCCGCCGCCGAGGCCGCGATATCCTCTGGATGCTCATCTGCACGAGGACAGGTACAGAGACTTCAGCGACGAGGATATCGAGCGGGCCATGCGCGTGATGGACGAGGGGTACCTCTCCCAGGATTACTACCGGGAGGCGAACTACATGGTGCCTCTCCAGGGAGGTCGGGAGGAGACGTTCACGTACGCCGACTACAGCTGGACCGAGCACATGGGGCGCAAGTGGGGGCAGTGGCTGGGCGAGCCTACGCAGCTGCTGGAGCAGATGGCCGCCTGCGGGTTCGATATCTGCGTTCCGACAGAGGGTGACATCGGGAGCGGCGGCTTCGGGGAAGAGGACGAGGAGTCGCCCGGCGGCGCCGCCGTGGACGGCGGCGACACCGACTGATAACAGAGGGGGGTGGGCAGTGCTGAGTATGACAGGACCGACGCGTGTCGTCTGTGCGACCGTCGCGCTCATGCTGGTCGCGGGGTGTGCGGTCGTTCCGGTCACGGGGCGACATCAGCTGTTGCTCGTCCCGCAATCCGATCTCATAGGCATGGCTGCGCGGGACTACGAGCAGTTCGTTGCGGAGTCGACGGTCTCCGGGGATGCCGGCGCGAGGAATATGGTCGCCGAGGTGGGCGGACGAGTCGCCGAGGCGGCCTCCGGGTTCATGCGCGAGCACGGCATGGACTATGAGCTGTCGCACTACGACTGGGAGTTCCAGCTCATCGAGGACGAAGCGGCCAACGCGTTCTGCATGCCGGGCGGGAAGATAGTCGTCTTCAGCGGACTGATGCCCCTCACGGAGACCGACGAGGGTCTGGCGGTCGTCGTGGCCCATGAGGTCGCCCACGCGGTTGCGAACCACGGAGGTGAGCGCATGAGCCAGCTTCTGCTGGCGCAGCTGGGCGGCATGGCTCTTTCGAAGGCCATCGAGGAGAAGCCCGAGCAGACGAGGAACCTCGCGATGCTGGCCTACGGCGTCGGCTCTCAGGTTGCCGTCCTGCTTCCGTACAGCCGGCAGCACGAGTCGGAGGCGGACCGGATAGGCCTCTTGCTGATGGCGAGGGCGGGATACGACCCGAGGCAGGCGCTCCAGTTCTGGCAGCGGATGGCGGCGCAGAGCGAGGGGCAGCCCCCTGAGTTCCTGTCCACGCACCCGTCGCACGCGACGCGCATCGAGGACATCCGCTCTCACATGCCGGAGGCGGTGGCCATCTACGAGGGGCAGTAGCCGGTAGGCGGCTGACCGCGCCGATCCCCGGGACTCCGCGGGGACGAAGCGATGCTTGAGATCTCGGGGAGGTGGACCTGATGCCCGAGCTGCACGTGCACATACTGGATGAACTCGAGCGGCCCGACGAGTTCCTGTCACTGCTCGATGCGTCCGTGCGCGTGACCACCGGCGCCGAGCGCCCGGAGGCGTCGTCGTGCGAGGTCCTCGTGGCGGGCGTTCCTCCGCGTCACCTGGTGGAGGGCAACCGAGAGCTCAGGTCTGTAGTCATCCCGTGGTCCGGGGTTCCCAAGAGGACCCGCGCGCTCATGCGGGAGTTCCCCCGTGTCTCCATCCACAACCTCCATCACAACGCCCTCCAGGTCGCCGAGGTCGCCGTCGCCCTGCTCCTTGCCGCCGCCAAGCGGATCGTCCCGATGGACGCCTCGCTCCGCCGCGACGACTGGTCACCCCGGTATGAAGAAAGTCCGGTCGTGCTCCTGGACGGCAAGAATGTCCTCGTGCTGGGGCACGGGGCCGTCGGGCGTCACGTGGCTCGGCTGTGCAGGGGTCTGGGAATGGAAGTGACAGCCGTGCGGCGCGGCTCTTCGGGTGACGCCTCCGGTCGGGGCGAACCGCCGGCAGGGGCAGTGTCCGCGCGTGGCGGCCGCGTCTGCACTGCAGCGGAGCTGCCGTCGCTTCTGCCTGAGGCCGATGTTCTGGTCGTCTGCCTGCCGCTCACGGACGAGACGCGGGGGCTTATCGGCGAGAGTGAATTGGCGCTCATGTCCGAGAATGCCATTCTGGTCAACGTCGGCCGTGGTCCGATCGTGGATGAGTCCGCTCTTTTCCATGCTCTTCGCGACGGAACTCTGCATGCAGCCGGCCTGGACGTCTGGTACAATTACCCGACCGACGAGCCCGGTCGCTCAGCGACCAGCCCATCGGAGTATCCCTTTCATGAACTTGACAATGTGGTGATGAGCCCGCATCGAGCCGGCGCACCGCACACACCCGAGACCGAATCACTACGGATGCGCGCGCTCGCCCAGCTTCTGAATGCGGCGGCGCGGCGCGAGCCCATCCCGAACCGCGTGGACCTCAATCTCGGCTACTGAGCCGTGGGGTCACATCGAAAGGAGACGGCACTATGTCCGACGAGAGGACAGTTACCGAAACCAGAGATGTGAGTGGGTTCGACGGGGTCACACTCAGGGGCTTCGGCAGCGTGACAGTCACGCAGGGCGACCACACCGCGCTGACCATTGAGGCCGAGGAGGACGTGATGCCGAGGGTGACGGCGGAGGTGGAGGACGGCGTCCTCGTCCTCGGGCTCAGAAGGGCCGGGTGGGTCAACGGCCTCAAGCGGAAGAGACTATCGATAAAGTTCAGCATTACCATGGACCAGATCAGGAAGCTGATCCTGTCCGGAGTCGGGCGCATAGACGCACCGTGCGTCGACGCGGATGGGCTCTCGCTGGTCGTGAGCGGTGCGGGGGCCATCGAGGTCGGTGCACTGAGTGCGGAGTCCCTCAGCGTCATCCTCAGCGGTGCTGGAAGCTGCGAGGTCGCGGGAAAGACCGTTTCCCAGAACATCAATCTGAGCGGTGCCGGCAACTACAAGGCGCCCGATCTCGAGTGCGTGACGGCGAACGTTATCGTGACCGGGGCGGGGGACGTCACCATACACGTGCAGGAGACGCTTGATGCGCAGATCTCGGGGACCGGCAGCATCAGATATCACGGAGCGCCGACGGTCCGCCAGAGAGTCACCGGTGTCGGCACCGTCACGTGCACTTGCAACGAGTAGCCGGCGGGCACGACCACTTGCCTCGAGGAATCAGACACGATGAAGCTCACTGAGCTCGTGCAGCGGGCGCCCGTTCCCGTCCCGTGGGAAGAGGGCGGCAACATCCCCTGGAACGAGCCATCCTTCAGCAGACGGATGCTCGACCAGCACCTCTCTCAGGACCACGACCGGGCGAGCCGCCGGTCCGACGTCATCGACAGACACGTCGAGTGGATTCACGGTACTCTGCTTGGAGGCGAAGCCGGGAGAGTCCTCGACCTCTGCTGCGGGCCGGGTCTTTACACGAGCCGGCTGGCGGCGCTCGGGCACGACTGCGTAGGCGTCGACTTCTCCCCGGCCTCCATCGAGCATGCCGGTGGGCTGTCACGCGAGGGCGGGGTGGACGTGGAGTACATCCTCGGGGACGTCAGGAACGCCGAACCCGGCGCCGCGTTCGACCTCGTCATGCTCATCTTCGGTGAATTGAACATCTTCCCGCCCGCGGATGCCGCTCTGCTTGTCTGCAAGGCGCACGACGCGCTCGTGCCCGGGGGCGCGTTGCTGCTCGAGCCGCAGAGATACGACGCCGTCAGGGAGACGGGGGAGAGCCCTTCCACGTGGTACACGGCCGAAGCGGGGTTGTTCTCCGACTCGTCTCATCTGTGCCTTGAGGAGCACTCGTGGGATGAGGAGAGCCGGACGGCCACGACACGCTTCTACATCGTCGACGCCGCGACCGGCGGGGTCGAGCGTCACGCGATGACCGTTCAGGGCTACACGAACAAAGACTACGGCCGCCTGCTCTCTGAAGGTGGGTTCGACGGTGGCGACTTCCTCGACTCACTGCCCGGGACTCCGGAAGACGGCTTCCGTGAGCTTCTGGCGATAGTTGCCCGCAAGGCCGCCTGAGAGCGACCGCGGGCGCGGAGATCCAGTCATGGAGAAGCTGCTGCACTCGATAGCCAGGCGCTTCTGGCCCGAGCTTCTCGAGGCCTCCGGCCGCGACCGGGCCGTCGGCTTCAGCGATATCCTGGCGGTTCTCTACGCCGGACCGCTGTCGGCCGTCGCGCTCGTATGGCTCGTCGGTGCAACAGATCTGTCGGTCCTCCGGACGGCCTGGCTGCCGCTCGCTGCAGCCCTGCTCCTCATCTACGCCTTCAGACGGCTGGACTTCAACTCCTACATCGAGATCGACCGCGGGGTCTTCGGCAGCTTCAGTGGTTCGCTCGATGACATCGTGAGGTGGCCCACCGCGCTCCTGTTCGGCCCGACCGCCCTGTGGCTGTTCCTCGTATGGCGCTCGGTGACCCTGGTGCGGGACCTGCGCAGGTCTGACACGACCGCGCTACGCTGGAGGGCCGCGCGTAGCTGCGTGATAGACGCGGGCGCAGACACGCTGGCCGGACTTGCGGCCCTGGCGCTCTACGTGAGGATAGGCGGCGTGCACCCGCCCGCGGGGCTGAGTCTGCCGGCGCTCACGCCGGCGATCTATGCGACGCTCGTGAGGTTCCTGCTTCCCATCGTCGTTTCGAGCCCGTACATGTCTTACATTGAACGGTCACCCGCTCTCGGTTTCGCCGCCAAGTCGCGCCGCGCTGTCAGGAAGCTCGCGTGGATGTCGACGGGCTGGCCGCTGCTCGTTGCCCCGTTCACCGTGTTCGCGGCGGGGCTCTACGCGGAGAAGGGGTTCATTGCCCCTCTCTTTATCGTCGGCGGCGCACTGATGGCCAGCGCGCTCGCGCACCGAATGAGCAGCGCCGTGGAGCAGAGCCGCGAGAGGACACGTGAGCTTCGGAGCCTGGAGGCTCTGGGTAGGGCGATAGTCGATGGGCCGCCTGATACGTCGAA
>DAOWCM010000348.1 GCA_030639555.1 Candidatus Eiseniibacteriota bacterium
GACCGAGCTGGTCGAGGTCATTACCGGTCTTCGGAAGGCGAGCGCGGGGAGCGTCACCGTGTCGGGCAGGGAGACCACGAACAGGTCCCCCCGCCAGGTGCGCGACCTCGGTGTCGCCCACATACCGGAGGACCGCCAGGCGCGCGGGCTCGTCCTCGGGTTCACGGTGGCGGAGAATCTGGTGCTCGGCAGGCATCACCGGGAGCCCTTCTCCAGTCGAGGTCTTCTTTCCCTCGACGACATCCGTGTGCACGCGGAGCGGCTGATAGAGGAGCACGACCTGAGACCGCGTGACCCCGACGTGGATGCGGGCCATCTGTCGGGCGGGAACCAGCAGAAGCTCATCGTCGCCCGCGAGTTCGACGGAGGACCCGTACTCCTGGTCGCCTCACAACCCACCCGCGGCGTCGACATCGGTGCCATCGAGTTCGTCCACACGAGCCTGCTTCGCATGAGAGACCAGGGCGCGGCGATACTCCTGATCTCGGCCGAGCTCACGGAGATCATGACGCTCTCAGATTCGATAGCTGTCATGTACGGCGGGAAGATAGTCGCTGAGTTCGAGGGTGGGGCAGTTGGGGAGGAGGAGCTCGGTGTCGCGATGACAGGAGGTAGAGTCGGGGGCGGCGGTGACGCGTCCAGCGCGCGCGCGGGGGTGAGTGTGAATGAGTAAGCTGGCGAAACTCTCCCACTTGCTTTCCCCGCTCGTCGCGGTGGTCGCGGCCTTCCTCGTCGGAGGCCTCGTGGTGACCGCCATCGGCGAGAACCCGTTCCGAATCTACGCCATTCTGTTCCGCGGAGCGTTCGGCAGCGTCGATGCCGTCGGACTCGTGCTCTTCAATGCCGTGCCGCTCATCTTCGCCGGGCTGGCGGTGGCGTTCGCGTTCCGGGCAGGGCTCTTCAACATAGGCGGCGAGGGGCAGCTCTACATCGGCGCCTTCGTCTGCACGCTCGCGGGTCTCTCGCTCGGGGGTCTTCCGGCGGTGCTGCTCATCCCGTTGCTTATCCTGGCGTCGGCGGCGGGAGGAGCCGTGTGGGCCGCGGTGCCTGGGCTCCTGAAGGCGCGCTTCGGCGTGCATGAGGTCATCAACACCATCATGATGAACTTCATCGCCGTCGGGCTGACCAGTTACTTCGTCATCAACATGCTCCGCGAACCGGGGCAGATGACTCCTCAGACGTCGGAGATAGCGCTCGCCGGCCACCTGCCGAGGCTGGCGGGGTCGCTGTCGCGGATCGGTATCCCGCTGCCCCAGGCCAATCCTCTCAACTTCTCCATAGTCCTTGCCCTGGGCGCCGTGTGGCTGGCGTGGTTCATCCTCTACAGAACCAACCTGGGCTACGAGATCCGTGCCGTGGGCATGAACGCCAAGGCGGCCGAGTACGCGGGCATCAACGTGCGCCGCACCATCGTTCTGGCGATGCTCATCTCGGGCGCCTTCGCCGGTCTGGTCGCGACGAACGAGGTCATGGGGTTCCGCCACAGGTTCCTCGACAACTTCTCGAGCGGCCTCGGGTTCATGGGCATCGCGGTCGCGCTTCTGGGCAAGAACACGCCGTTGGGAGTTCTTCTCGCGGCGCTCCTCTTCGGCGTTCTGAACACCGGCGGGCTCGAGATTGATATTTTCACCGACGTGCCGCGCGAGCTCATCCTCGTGCTCCAGGCCATAACGATCATCCTGGTTGTCGTCGGGAACGAGGTGTTCGTCAGGAGAGCGGCCGCCAGGGAGGAGCGGGGCGCCGGAGCTTCCGTGCAGACTGCCGGAGTCACAAGGGAGGCGGAGTGACCGGGTTCACGAGACGCGACAGCGCGACAAAGGGCGGCGCCCCCGGCAGCGGGACCCCGCAGAACAGGACGGCCGGGGTCGTCGCGTCCGCCGTCTGGGTCGTGGGCTTCGCCGTCATCGGCAAGGCGCTCGGCCTTGGGAAGGACATCGTCGTCGCGTCCAGGTTTGGAACTACCGCCGTCATGGACGCGTTCCTCGTGGCCTTCACCATTCCCACCATCATCCAGCACTGGCTGCGGTCGCCGATACGGGCGGGCTTCGTGCCGCTCTTTACTGAGGTCCTCGAGAAGCGCGGCGAGGATGAGGCGTGGCGCGCGGCGGGTACCTTCCTTGGGAACTTCATCGTCGTGGTGGCCCTCATTGCCGTGGTGGCCGCCGTCGCGGCTCCGTGGCTGGTTTCTGTCATTGCGCCGGGATTCGGGGCCGAGCACCAGGCGCTGACGGTAGGCCTTGTGAGGATCATGCTCTTGTCCATCGTCTTCGCCGGCGGCTCGGGCATCTGCGCTCATCTGCTGCACGTCCACGGCAACTTCGCCCTGCCGAGCGCCGCCATGCCGCTGAACAACCTGATACTGATAGCCGCGGTTGTCTTCCTGACGGCCACGCACGGCATCAAGGGGCTGGCCTACGGCGTTGTGCTGGGCAGCGTCGCCAACGCGGCGGTGCTGTGGCCGGCCATATGGCGGCTCCGCAGGAGCCTCCGGATCCGAATCGACTTCACGCACCCGATGTTCAGGGGTGTGATGAGGCTGGCGCTGCCGCTTCTGATCGGAATGGCGGGCGCTAAGCTCGACGACGTCATCGATCGGATCTTCGCCTCCAGGCTGGCGGAGGGGAGCATCTCGGGTTTGGCCTACGCGATTCGGCTGATAGAGCTGCCCAAGGAGATTCTCGTCGGTGCGTTCTCCGTCGTTCTCTTCCCGCTCTTCTCCCGGCTTGCGGCAAGAGGACAGCTGGACGAGCTTGGTGACAAGCTGATCGACTCCATGAGACTGGCGTTCTTCGTGCTTCTGCCGGTGTCCATCGGCATGGCGATGC
>DAOWCM010000047.1 GCA_030639555.1 Candidatus Eiseniibacteriota bacterium
CCGCCATGGCATGAGGTCCGAAAACGGAACATTCTTCCGCTCGATCCTCCCGGCTATTTCCTCAAGCGCGCGGTACTTCATGGAATCTATGCCCTTTTCAACAGGATCAGTCGGTTCTTTGGAGAGACGAGAGTGTCGTAGTTCTCCTTGAACTTGCCGTAGTTCTCGCGGCTGATGCTCCGCTCGTTGACGACTATCGACCGCTTCCAGACTACGGTGTGCGAGTCCTCGTGCGATTCGCAGGTCAGCTGGAACACGGCCACCGGTGTGACCAGCATCACGTCGTCAGGGAGCCAGGCCACCTCGTAACCATCAGGCAGCGACAGGTGGAGCTCGATCTCGCTTCGGAACTCGCACGGAAACTCGAATGCGTAGCGGCGCTCCGCGAGCGCCGGGTAGATTCCCATCGACGCGAACGAGTGAGGGAACGGGGGCAGGTGCACGATCATCATGTCGCCCTGCGGCACCGCCAGCTCCGTCGCCCGGACGTCCTGGACCACACGGACCGGCTCGGTGAGGTCGGTGAGGTCCGAGTGCGAGTGGCCCGTGCTGGTGGCTCCCGCGGACACGACGCTCGCGGCCGAGTCGAACAGCTTCTGCTTCTCGGACGGGGTCGCATCCTTGAGATCGCGCCGCGCCTTCCTGTCGAAGTAGCCTTCGAGCTCGCAGGAGCCGCGAATTTCGGCGCTTCCATCACCATCGATGGTTACCACCATGTTCTTCAGGGCGAGGTTCTCCGACGCTCGAAAGCCCGGGATCTGCACGAGCTCGCCCGAGCCGTCGTCCCTGACGACGAGCGCGGTGTTCCCGCGCCCCCACCGCAAGAAACCGTAGGACACGTCATCCAGGAACGGGTCGAGGAAGCGATAGGAATCGCCGTCCGGCAGGGCGACGAGGATGCGCGTGAACTGCTTGAGAGTCGGCACCGACTCTGTGAAGCGAGCGTCCGGCAGCCCTCTGACCAGCGCGGGGTACGCGTCGATTCCTGCCGCGCGGAGCATGCTTATGAAGAGCACCGCCTTGTCGCGTGTATCGGCGTACTTGTTCTCGAGCACCTGCCCCGCATCGTTCGGAGTGTATCCGCCGAGGCCGAGCGGCATGTGCACGTTTCTGACCTCGGTCGCGACGTCCAGGAACAGTGCCTGCGCCTTGTCCTCGCTGGACGACAGACCCTGTGTCAGAGCGGCCACGCGCGACGCTATCTCTCCGCCGGTCTCGACGTGAGGGAAGAACTCGCCGGCGAAGAACGCCGCCGGCTGCTCCCAGCTCGTGTAGGACGAGTAGACTACGGTCGGGTAGAGCTCGGTCGCTGGGGGCATGTGTTCCTCTGCGACCAGGGCCGGGACGTTGTGGACGCTGTAGCTGATCTTGCCCCGCTCCACGACCTCCATTATCGTCGTGGTGCCCATGTCACCCATGTAGCCGACGCTGGACGGAGCTAGAGCGCCCTCTGGATACTGGATGGTGAACGATGCGTCGAACACCGGGTCCTCGGCGCCCATGTGCTCGATGCCGGAGTAGCTTCCGTCGACGGCCGGCTCGTGATTCTCCCTGAGCTGAAGCTCCATCGTCGACCCGGGCCCTGCCACCGGGAAGGAAATGACCTTCTCCAGGACGTTGGCGTACATCGACGCATCCTTGAGGAACGCCGGTGTAACATCGTTGACGGCGTCGCCCTCGACCTCGACCAGGCGGCCGGTCTTCCTGACCGTCACGCCCTTGACCAGCGACAGAGCGGAGAGCTCCGTGTTGTAGAGGAACGACTGGTTGCTGTATCGCTCGCGGCCCCTGAGCGTCAGGACCTTGATGAGCCTGTTCCGCGTCGTCACCACCGACCCGTCCTCGGCGATCTCCACCATCTCCTGCATCTTGAGGAAGACGGCCGAGTCGTCCGGGAAGTCTTCCTTGTCGGGGGCGTTCTCAACCAGCCCTTCGACATCCGTGTCCAGCCACTGCTCGGCCAGACCTGCCGTGGCCATGAGAGCAAGCACGGCTAGTGAGACCAGGACCCTCTTCATCTAGCCCTCCTCTCTCTTGAGAATGACTTCACCCTTCTCGGACCTTCCGGCCAGCCTGACGGCCTCCTTGAGATTCAGATAGTCCTCCGGCGAGATCTCGAATGAGTCGATCCCGAACTTCCTGTTGTAGCGAATGAGCCCACCGCCGCCGGATGCAGGCGGCACGTACTCGTATGTCATTGACAGGCTGATGGCGCCCGCTTCGAAATCCACGGCGTCCGGCAGGTTCTCGACGACGAACCCGTCGGGAAGCGCCACCTCCGCCTTCTCATCGATTCCCAACGTGACCCCGAGCGCCACCGGGTATTTGCGCTCCGGCAGCCCGACCATCCGCCCGAACAGGAACTCGGACAGTATCTCGAACGAGCCCGTAGCGGCGGGCACCCTGAAGAGCGTGTAGGGCGCGGCGTTCAGCGCGTAGTCGTCGATATGATAGGAAAGCTCGATGGTCGTCGGTTCGTAGAGGTCATCCGCGTCAGTGACAGAGAAGCTCTTGAGCTCAGCTCCGGGGTAGATGCCCTGGACCATCTTCTCGGCCATCATCTCGAACTGCTGCGGGCCCACGCTTTTGCTGACGGTTCGGAGTATGAGTTCGTAGAAACCGTTGCCCGTGATGGTGACGTCGCCCTCGATGCTGCCGTCGTCGGCCAGCACCGCACGGTCCGTGATGTCGCCCGAGTTGGCGGTGGCCGGAATGTGCGCGGCCTGCCGGATGTCCTCGCCCTTCTCCGTGGCGACGAGGAGGTAGCGGTCACCGACGTTCCCGGCGTAGACCTCGCGCGTCCCCTCGATTGTCGGGTCGATGTAGAGATAGTCGCCGTCCGGTCCCTCAATGGCCACGATGCCGTGCTCGAAGTAGACGGTCGGGATCTCGGTGTCCATCCGGTGGCTCGGGTTGATCGCCACCATCCAGGCGGGCACCCCGATCTCCGAGAGCATGGTGATCATGAGCGTCGCCTTGTCGCGGCAGATGCCGTACTCCTTCTCGAGCGTGTAGGACGCGAAGTGCGGCTCGAGGAAGGCGCCACGGTCCATCGCTATCCCCAGGTAGCGTACGTTCTCGAGGATCCAGTAGTGGATGGCGCGGATCTTGTCCTCGGTGGACGTCAGACCGTCGGTGATCTCGGCGACGAGGTCCACGAGGGACTCTTCCGCGACGCACTTGTCATCCACCAGCTTCCAGAAGTATCGAGACATCTCCTCCCACGTCGGCATCGTTGAAACGATGAGGCGCGCGGCTATCTGCCGGGGAGGAGCCATCGCGAGCTCGCGCTCGATCTTTGGCATTCCTCTCGTCGTCCACGCGTGGACCGTGCGGTCTCCGTCGATGGTCTCCTCATATTCGGCCTCGCCGTTCTTCACGACATGGACGAGCGGGAGACTCGATGGACCGATGATGGTTACCCTGGACTCAACGATGGGCTCCACGGACTGGAGGAAGTAGATGCCGTTGAAGCCGTTGTCGATGAGCGGCTCGTAGCTCTGATGGACGATGTACTCGATCGCGTCACCGACCTCGAGGCCGGGGAAGACGACGGAGATCTGCCGGAAGTCCTCCTCGAAGATGTTCATCGCGGAGACCTCCGGAGGCGTGCCCTCGGTGATGAGCTCCTCTCCGACGACGACTTCACTCCCGTCGGCCTTGATGACTCTCGCCATTACGATCTCGACGAAACCGTATCTTCTGTGGTAGTTGAGCGACACGGTGCTGTTGCCGTCCCGGCCCTCTTCAGTGAGCGCTTTCGTGAACGTGTGGTTGTACTCCTCGTAGGCGCCGGTCTCGTCGAACTCGATGTATGTGCGGTCGAGTCCGGTGACGGAATTGGCGTCCGGGTACTCCTCCAGGCCTCCCAGGCTGTTCGCCAGGCTCGCGGCGTCCGACAGCTCCAGCGGCTTGAGAACCGCATGAGTGAGCGTCGGCAGCGCCACTAAGGCTGCCGCCAGCAGCAGGCCGAGGGAGTTTCGTGCATACTTTGACATCTCTCTTCCCCCAGTCCTTCGTTGAGCCCGGGGTCGATGCCCCGGGCGCCCTGGTGATTCGTGTTCAAGGCCAATTATGCACGCGGACGCGCCCGCGGGCAAGCGCGGGGGCCGTGAATGCCCATCTTGGCACGCGAATGGGAGTGTGCTACTATCAGCTCCCCGGTGGGCAAGTCCGACTCGAACCCGCCGGCTCGACGAGCAGGGTTTCAGGATCACGACGACGCACTGATCATATGTCCGGACAGGGGTTATATTCGCCCTTTTCACAGGGGACCTGCGATGCCGCACACACGAACAAGCTCCACGCTTCTATTCGATTTCTACATGCTGGTCGTCCTGCTCGCCGGTGCGGTCGTTCTGGCCGCGGCAGCCGCGGCGCAGGCCAAGGACGCGACGTTCACCCCGGTGGCTCCGCCCGCGGGTGTCGAGCTTGCGTACGACATCCCACTGCAGCCCTGGCTCGTTTCTGCAGTTCTCGATCTCAAGACGCAATTCGCCGACGGGCTGTCCGCTGAGCTCAAGGGCATTGCCGAAGAACAGAAAGGTGAGGAGCTGACGGCGCTCGTTGAGGCGGGAAGGGAACTCTCGGCCGCCACTTTGCGAATCAAGGCCGCGGTCGATTCGATCGGCGTGCTGGACGTCACCTTTGGCATCGAAGGCATCTCCCGCATGATTCCTGCGGAGAGCGCCATCAGAGACACGCTCTTCGGCTTCATCGTGTGGCACGAGTTCTCCTCCACCCCGGCGAGGGGGATGATGACGAGGTTCGAGAGTCTGGTGAACCGCGTGGCCGCCGGAGGCAAAGCAGCGGCAGGATTCGCCACCGAACTCGAGGCGACCCGGGAGGACCTGGAGCAGGCCGTCGCGGAGGGGAACCTGGGTCGCATAGCCGAGTTCTCTCCGGGCATCATCGAAACATCCGGTCAGATCGACGCGGTCTGTGCAGCGGTCGCCGTCGGAGCGCGGGACCTGGGCGCTCTTGTCGACTCGCTCAGTGTCGACAGCGCCGAACTTCTCGTTGACAGGTGGGCCGACGCCTCGCGGGCGGCGGCGGACGCGGGCGGACCGGCGCAGCGGACAGGTCCGGCTCTCGAGTCGATGTCCGGGGTGCTGCACATCTTGGTGGAGCTGGGGGAACTCCTCGATGTCGCCGTGACTTCCGTGGACGCCCTGAGTGCCGCTCCTGAGGCGGACGGCAATCTCTACATCCCCTGGACAGTGATGAAGAGCGATTGGGAGCTCGCGATTGATCTCAAAGTGCGCGTTCTCGATGAGTCCGCTGGGCAGGCGGCGGAGGGCGAGCACGACCACGAGTACGTCGGGCACGCGGCGAGCGAGGAGACCAAAGCCGACATCGGTGCTCTGATCGTGCACCACGTAAGGGCCAACGAGATACTGGCCGAGCGCGCCGTGGAACACACATCGACCTTGGTCGCCGAGGCGACGATCACGCTCGAGGAGTTCTATCTCGACCGAGAGGGTTACTCGGACAACCTGAGGAGCAGGCGCAAAGCGAAGGTGCGCGAGCAGGTCGCCAAGCTCATGAGGGAGAACATGGAGCTGGCGTCGGCGAAGATCTCGGCCAGGGCGGCACGAGCGGCGCTCGCCAGCGGCCGCAAGCACGATGCGCTGGGCGCCGATTCCGAGATCGACGCGCTCCACAACTACCTCAACGCCTGGCTGCACTCCCTGAACGCGGGTGCGGCCGCACAGCGGTTTCCATCCAAATAGACGAGCACGAGGCACCTGACATGATAAGAGGCGTCTTCTTCGACGCGGGCAACACGATCCTCTTCCCGGACTACTACATCTACCGGGACATATGCGAGGCGCTCGGCGTGGAGGCCGCCATCGATGAGATCGTGCGGGCCGAGGCCAAAGCCAGGGGCGCCTTCGACAGGTCGGTGGCCGACTCGCCCGGCTCGGATGTGTACGACTTCTGGTCGGCGTACTACACGCCGTTCTTCGAAGTGCTCGGCGTTTCCGACGAGTCGATACCGGACGCCATCGAGATGACGCGCGTCGCCAACGACACCGGGCTTGGGATATGGAAGCAACCGGTCGAGGGTCTGGACAGCACCTTGGACAACCTGTCGGCGCGGGACCTCTCGCTGGGCGTTATTTCGAATTCGGATGGGCGCTTGGAATGGAGGTTGGAGGAGATTGGCATTCTCGACAGGTTTGATTTTGTCATCGACTCGGCTATCGTGGGTGTCAGCAAGCCGGATCGCAGGATCTTCGAGAACGCCCTGAAGAGAAGCTCTCTGTCCCCGGAGGAAGCGGTCTACGTCGGTGACTACTACGAGGTTGACGTGCGCGGGGCGAGGGCGGCCGGTATGTCGCCCGTGCTCTTCGATCCCGTCGGAGCCTACAACGATGTCGACTGCGAGGTCATCTCAAGGCTCAAGGACATCGTGGACGTCGTTGACGGATGGATGGACGACGCGGGCTGGACGGGCGATGCGGGTCGGGCCGGCGATGCGGGTCGGGCCGGCGATGAGGACAGCGACGACGAGATCTGAGAGACCCGCCGCGTGCGGACGCTCCGGCTCCTTCCGGGTGAGGCGCCATTGGACAGCATCATCAAAGCACTTCATATCCCTGTTACGATAGCGATCCTGCTTTTCTCCGTGATCATCCACGAGGTCTCGCACGGGCTGGTGGCTGAAAAGCTGGGCGACCCCACTGCCCGGAGGCAGGGCAGGATCACGCTGAACCCTATTCCACACATCGATCTTGTGGGGAGCATCATCCTGCCGGCGATGGCGGTCCTGATGCATCTGCCGCTCCTGGGCTGGGCGAAGCCGGTCCCGATCGACATACGGCAGTTCAGAGATCCCATGCGCGACTTCGCCATTACTGCCTTGGCCGGGCCGGTCTCGAATCTGGCGCAGGTGATGGTCTACACCATCATCTTCCATGCGGCCCTGAGGCTGGAATGGTCGTTCCTGGTCTTCATCGGCTATTGGGGCATATACATCAATCTTCTCCTCGCCATGTTCAACCTCCTGCCGGTCCCTCCTCTGGACGGTTCCCGCCTGATCGCGGCGGCCATGCCGCGGGACATGGGCTGGCAGTTCCTGAGCGTCGGCCGCTACGGTTTCATGAT
This sequence comes from Candidatus Eiseniibacteriota bacterium, assembly GCA_030639555.1. Taxonomy (GTDB): domain Bacteria; phylum Joyebacterota; class Joyebacteria; order Joyebacterales; family Joyebacteraceae; genus JALGZG01. Next base: position 7,111 of record DAOWCM010000047.1, read on the forward strand.
TCTCATGCTCCTCATCTTCACGGGTGCCCTGAGGCCCCTCTTCGCGCTTGTTGGAATACTCCACTCGGCGATCGTCTACTAGACACGGCCAGAGATTCTGTGGCGAGGAACCCCACCCACCCTGCCCGCATCCTAATGGGTGTGCACGAGATGTTGTGCATAGGACTCGCGGGAGCCAACTCATGAATGTGGCGCGCATCAGGCTTGGTCCCGCGAGTCCGACTATGTTCGGCTCCATGTTGATCCAGCAGCATCAGCAAACGGAGGTCGAATGGGAGACAAGAGCGAAGAGAGCATCGCCGAGACGCTCGACATGACCGGCTACTTCTGCCCCGAACCCGTGATACGGGTCAACGAGGCGATAGGCGACGTCGGGGTCGGCGAAGTGCTTGAGCTCCTGGCCGACGACCCGTCGTCGAAGCCCGACATCCAGAGCTGGACGAAGCGAACCGGTCACGAGCTCATCTCTATTGAAGAAGACGGGGGAGTTTTTCGATTCCTGCTCCGCCGGACCGCATAAGGGCGCATAAGGGCGCCCGCGGAGTGCCAAGGCGGCATGCGCCAGACGGACCGCCGCCGGCCTGACGGCTCGAGGCGCCGTCGACATCGGAGGGAATGACAATGGCCGACAAGAAGCGTATTCTCTATGTACAGACCTCGGGTGTCGACACCCCCGAGCGACTGTACTCTCCGTTCGTGCTGGCGACCGTCGCCGCGTCGATGAACCTGGACGCCACCATCTACTTCCTCGGGAAGGGCGTCACCGTGGTCAAGAAGGGTGAAGCCCAAAGAATCCAGATGGGCTCCTTCCCGGCGCTGTCCGAGGTGATGCAGCGGGCCGCGGACGCGGGCGTGAAGTTCCTGGTCTGCGACCAGAGCTCGCAGCTCATGAACCTCGACAGGGGAGACTACATCGACGGGGTGGAGGTCGTGGGTGCCGCAACTGTCAACGACCTCTCTCTGGACGCGGACGCGGTTCTGTCCTTCTGAGTTCCGTCTTTCCGGTCGGCCAGGTCTGTGGGTCTCACGCGGCGCGACTGGTCAGCGTAGCCCGGCCCGGCGCCGCCAGCTGATTCCGCGATCCCGCAAGTGGAGGTGGATGCCAGTGACCAGAGGATACCTGGACTACCAGTCGGCATCGCCGGTCGATCCGCGCGTCGTAGAAGCGATGATCCCCCACATGACTGAGCACTTCGGGAACCCGTCGATCCTGTTCCGGTCCGACGGTGACTCCGCACGCCAGGCGCTGGAGGAGGCGCGGGAGCGCGTCGCCGGATTCACAGGCGCCACACCTGCCGAGATCGTCTTCACCTCGGGAGCGACCGAGGCCAACAACATGGCCCTGAAGGGCGTGGCGCTCAGATCTCAGTCCAAGGGCAAGCACATCATCTCATCCGTGGTCGAGCATCGCTCGGTCATCACGCCGCTCAAGTATCTCGAACGTCTCGGCTTCGAGGTGACCAGCCTGCCCGTGGACGCCGAGGGGTTCGTGAACCCCGACGACGCAGAGGCGGCGATACGCGACGACACGATCCTGGTCTCCGTGATGATGGCCATCGGTGAGGTGGGCACCATCCAGCCGGTGGGGAAGATCGCGGACATCGCGAAGGCTGCGGGCGTTCTCTTCCACACCGACGCCACGGCGGCCGAGGCGTGGATCCCCATTGACGTGTCGACGCTCCCGTTCGACCTCATGACTCTGTCGTCCAACGACATCTATGGACCCAGGGGTGTGGGTGCTCTCTATATAAGGAAGGGCGTCAGGCTCGAGGCGCTCGTTCACGGAGGCGGGCAGGAACGGGGGTTGCGTTCCGGGACCGAGAACGTCCCGGGCATCGTTGGATTCGGCGTGGCCGCTAAGATCATGGGTGATGAGATGGAGGCGGACACCGCCCGCGTCAGGCCCATGCGCGACCGCTTGATGGACGGGATCCTGGAAGGTATCGAGGACACGACGCTGAACGGGCCTCGGGACCGCAGGCTTCCCAACAACGCGAACATCCGGCTCGCCTACATCGAGGGTGAAAGTCTGCTCCTGTCGCTCGACATGGAAGGCATCAGCGTCTCAAGCGGGTCGGCGTGCAGCGCCAAGACGCTCGAGCCTTCGTACGTGCAGCTCGCGATGGGCATCAAGCACGAAGAGGCGCACGGCTCGCTTCAGTTCACGTTCGGCAGGTGGTCGACCGACGATGACGTCGACATGGTGTTCGAAGTGCTGCCTGGGATTGCGAAGCGTCTGCGCGAGATGTCGGCGTTCAGGCCTGGGATGGAGTACGACAAGACCGAGTTCGGGCATCACGATCACGACGAAGAGGGGGAGTAGGGGCAGGGCGAGGTGGTGGGGTCGTCGGGTTCCGGCAGATAGACAGTGGGTCACGGCACGTCAGTCATGGCCCTTTTCTCTTGCTATACGCTTGGCTATTTGGTAAAATCGCCAAATGTAGGAACGACAACTTCTTTGAGGGGGAGGTCGCCGTGAAGCCCGAAGTGAGAACCCGATTCGAGGAACGCGCCCGCATTCTCAAGGCCATGGCGCACCCGACGAGGCTCTATATCGTGGACGTGCTCGCGGATGGAGAGCGATGTGTGCACGAGCTGACGGAGATGGTCGGCGCGGACATGTCGACCGTATCAAAACACCTGTCCGTGCTGCGGTCCGCTCGCATCTTGAGCGACGAGAAGAGAGGCTCCGAGGTCTACTACTCACTCCGTATGGCCTGCGTCCTCGGGTTCTTTGACTGCGTTGAAGCAGTGCTCAAAGGGGAGGCGTCCTGTGATCGCGACGGCATCAAGTAGAAGAAGCGCAATCGCGGCGGTCTGGCTCGTTGCGATCGCCGCTCTGTGTCTGGGCATGTCGGGATGCGGAGGGGAGTCAGACGAGAGGTCTCGATCAGCGGAGGAGGGGGCGGCAAGGTCGGATTCTGTCGGCGTCGTCCAGCCCTCCGTCACCGACGGGACCGCCCTGCCCCTTCTCCTGGATTTCGGTTCGACCACGTGCGTGCCGTGCAAAGCGATGGCGCCGATCCTCGAAGAGATGAGCGAGACATTCACGGGGCAGTTCGACGTTCGCTTTGAGGACGTGAAGAAAGACGCAGCGCTCGCGCGGACACACGACGTCAGGATAATCCCAACACAGATCTTCTTTGATGAGCACGGCAAGGAGCTCTTCCGACATCAGGGATTCTTCTCGCGCGAGGACATGCTCGCCACGTGGGAAGAATTCGGCTACGTATTCAACGAGTAGGGACGGCGCCGCGAGAGCGGTCTGGCCCAAGGCCACTGTGGAGGAGGAATCGTGGGAGAACTGTTTGCGGCGCTGACCAAGGCCGTAGAGGGCGCGCCGGCGATCGCCCTCGGAGCGTCGTTCCTGTGGGGGATCCTCAGCGTCATTCTGAGCCCCTGCCATCTTGCGAGCATTCCGCTCATCGTAGGATTCGTTGACGGTCAGGGTCGGATCTCCACCAGGCGCGCGTTCCTGCTGTCGCTTCTCTTCGCTACTGGGATCCTCATCACCATAGCGGCCGTGGGCGCCATCACGGCTGCCGCCGGACGCATGCTGGGAGACATCGGGAGGTACGGGAACTACTTCGTCGCGGCCATATTCTTCATCGTGGGTCTGGCCCTGATGGACGTTATCCCAATGACGTGGTCGAGCCCAAGCGGGCCTTCGATGAAGCGAAGGGGTACTCTGGCGGCGTTCGTGCTGGGTCTGGTGTTCGGCGTGGCCGTCGGCCCCTGCACGTTCGCCTACATGGCACCGATGCTCGCCGTAACGCTGAACGTGGCCGGGACCAACCCGGTCTACGGCGTGGCTCTCATACTGGTCTACGGCATCGGTCACTCCTCGGTGCTAGTACTGGCGGGGACGTTCACGGAGATCGTCCAGCGCTACCTGAACTGGACCGAACGCTCGAAGGGCACGGTCATTCTGAAGCGTATCTGCGGAGCGCTCG
>DAOWCM010000272.1 GCA_030639555.1 Candidatus Eiseniibacteriota bacterium
AGGAAGTCCAGCTCGAATCCCCTCGTGTCGTAAACGGGGTTCGTCCAGTTCAGGGTCACGAACGGTTCGTCGTAGACCGCCGTGAGGCCCGACGGCGGCTGAGGTGTGACGTCGTTCTCGCCGTCCGGGATCGCCGTGAACTCGATGGCCAGTCCTCCGTGGACCGGGGTTCCCTGCGACCGGAACCCATCGAGGATCAGGCGCCCGTCCTTGTCCACGCGCCTCGGCGGGTCGAAGTTCGTGTAGTACTGAGTCCCACACGTCTCCGGCTCGTTCTCGATCCCGACGGTGTATCCCGGATACTCGTCGATCCCGGGCCAGTGCTGCAGGTACTGGAACTTGATCCTGGCGTCACCCGTCTGAGTCGGGTAGACGTCCGGGTCGTAGAAGATGACCTCGAACGTCTCAAGGGCCAACGGTTCGTCGGCATGTTCCATCTCTCTGAACTCGACGACGAACCTGCCGTCACCCGTGTCCTCGTAGAAGATGCCGGAGTTCCGGCCGGTCGTGAGCAGGTTCGTCCAGAGAGGAGCCACCATGTTCGGTGGACCATCCTCCGATGGGATTTGCGCATGTTGGGGCCAGGTCGGCCCCGCGAAGTCTGCCATGGCAACCCAGCCGTTCGTCGAGATGGTCGCGTCGTCCTGCTCGCTGCAGAAGTACTTGATGTCGAACGGCAGGACCACAGGATGCAACTCATCCCTGTTCGCGATGGCGGGCCCCGCCACGGAGTGCCAGTCGAACTCCGCCTGGTCGTCCGGCTCGTACGGGAGACAGGCGACGAGACCCAGGTAGTAATCCTGCGTCCACCGGCCGAACTGGCAGCCGCCCGGCGGTAGCTGCGAGTAGGCCACCCGGAAGTACCCGTTCTCGCCCCAGCTTGAGCCCCAGCTGTTCTTGCAGGTGAAGCTCATCGTGGTGTCGTTGTAGCCGACCATGAGGACCGCGTGCCCGCCCATGAGTGGGCCTATGACATGACGGTAGACGCCCGAATTGTAGGCGTAGAAATCAGCGTAGACCAGGAAGGTCGTCCAGACGGGCGCCCGCTTGACGGACGACTTGAGCTCGTTCAGCGTCGGGAAGCGCGGTAGCGAGCTCGAGTAGCTCCAGCCGGAGATCCTTCTCACCTCCGACTGCCAGTCGTCGCACCGGTCGTCGCAGGGGTCGTCTTTCGCGGTGTAGGGGAAACAGGCCTCGCTCACGGTCCCCGTGTCCCGCAGGCAATTGGCGGTCCCGGGAGCGTTCCCCCCGCTGCAGCCGCTGTTCGCCTTGGAGCACGACACGAGGAACTGCTCGGAGAGGTTCTCTATGGCACATCCGGTGTCGTTGTGGATCTCACGGAGCGACTCGAGAGCGCCGCACGCGGCGAACGCCCAGCAGCTTCCGCACGAGCCCTGGTTCTTGACGGAGCTGACGTAGCTGCTGCCGTTGACGTTCCGCCAGTCCCAGGATGCGGGGAGGCTGTCGGCGGGGACGACGTGGGAGCGCGGCCCCAGGTCGTCCTCGTCCGAGCTGGGGACGATGAAGCCGAGGCGTTTCGCCTTCTCTGTCCAGCTGAGATTCCAGATGGGATTGCTGGCGGCGGTCCAGCCGGAGTCGCTGGCCGCGCTCTGGATCTGCGTAAGGGTCGGGTAGCTCTGGGCGCGTGCCGTCGCGGGGAGCAGTGCGGCCAGGGCGACCGCGAAGACGACCGCGAGCGGCAGAAGCGCGCGGAGCGTGTTTCTGGGATGTCCGGAGGACAACATGGCTGGTCTCTCCTTCCCGGCCGCACCTGGGAGGAGACCGACGTTGTCCCAGGCGGAGGACCTGGTCACCGACGCCTGCGGGACGGCTCACCGTGAGCGCGGCCGCTTCAGGCAGGAAACTGCGAGGGAGCATCGTCCGGGAAACGGAACAGCACTCCACCGCAGGTGGGATGATACTCTATTTCTGGGTCTGAATCAAGAATCCACTGTCCGGACGCACCGGACCCGGGCCCGGCCGTACATGCGACCAGGGGCTTCTCTCTCAACGAGGGCGCACGCCTCTTCCTGAACCTGAGAGCAACTCCGCGTCACACGGCTTCTAGTACGCGTTGAGCCAACTCCCACTCGCTCAGCCGGAAGGGACAAGCACCGTAGTAACGCGGCGCGGGCACGGACCTTGCTCTGACAGAACTGGAACGGACGAGTTGAACCCTCAGTCAGGGAGCCGAACATGAAGACGCACGTGAAGATCTTCGTCCTCGCGTCTCTGGTGGCCGCGATGAGCGCCGGCTGCACGACCGTCGCCTACGTGCCAGCCAATCCCCCGATCGCCAAGACCGAGGTGCGTTCCCCCAAGCCCGGCGCCAAGTACACCTGGTCGGCCGGCCACTGGAAGTGGAACGGCCACGGCTACGTCTGGGCCGACGGCCACTGGATGAAGAACAAGAAGGGCAAGACCTGGGCGCCCGGGCAGTGGAAGAAGGGGCCGCACGGCAACGTCTGGGTGGCCGGATACTGGCGCTAGGCAGATGGCTTTGAGTGTGCCTGGCCCGGCCGTACATGCGACGAGGGGTTTCCCTCAGCCGGCGAGTTCTGCCGCGAAGCGGCGGTGTCTGAGCCGGGAGGGAAACCCCTCGTCGCTAACCAGCGTGGTCTAGATGTACCCGAGGTCCGCAGCCGGTTCTCCTCAGCCTCGGTGAGCCGGCTGCCTTGGATGCCGGCGTGAGGCGCCTGGAAGTGGCCCGAGAAATCCATGGGGATGCCCCTACGCGCCTCGACCGCCCGAACTCGCTTGACATGGGGCGAATTCCGTCGCATACTATGTTCGCTGACCGAACGAAGTTGGCACGTTTGATAGCTGCATCACGGCTGGCCACAAGGGAGATTCGAATGCTCCGCAGGATGCTGTTGAGGACGCTCCCGCTCCTCCTGCTCCTGAGCGTCATCCCCTCTGCAGAGGCACCCGCACAGTGCATCCTGACGAACCCGAGTTTCGAGATCGGCGGCTCCGGCGGCGCGGTCTTTGGAGGCTGGAACCAGTTCGGCGTCATCGGCTCGACCACCGACGCCACGCATGGCTCCCTGGCGGCGCGGGTGACCGGGCCGAACTGGGGCGGGTGGGACGTGTCAGCGTACTGGCAGCGGCTGGACTCAGAGCCCGGTGAGCAGTGGGAGGTAACCGTTCAGGTGGCCCACTCCCCTGCCAATCCTCTGACGGGTGGCTCAAGGGCCATCGTCAATATTGAGTGGCGCAACTCGACCGGCGACACCATCAGCTACGAATCGCACGACGCGGCGACCGCTGCGACCCCGACGGACGAGTATCAGGAGTTCGCCGTGATCACCGGACCGGCCCCATCCGGAACGGTTGCGGCCCACGTGCTGTTCGCGGTCCTGCAGGACCCGGCCGAGCCTCCGCCCGACGTCTACTACGATCAGGCCACGTTCTACAGCCAGAGCTACCCGACGATGGACGACATGCAGTGGAATGACTTCCCCGGCGGAACGACGCTGGACTTCGGCGGACGGACGTGGCGCGTCAAGGGCCCGGGGTACTACGGCCCGGGACCCAACTCGTTCACGAATTCACCAAGCAGCGTGTGGGTCGACGGGGACGACCAGCTGCACTTGACCGTGAAGGACTACGGCGGGACGTGGTACAGCACCGAGGTAGCGCTCGAGGAACCGCTCGGCTACGGCGACTACATCTTCACGACCAGGGGGCGAATCG
>DAOWCM010000288.1 GCA_030639555.1 Candidatus Eiseniibacteriota bacterium
GGAGCACGTGCTCTTCGCCTGCGCCGAGAGCACACAGCGCCAGATCCAGGACAGGATCGCCGAACACGGCCTGAACAGGGTTGTAGTCGCGGCGTGCACGCCGCGGACGCACGAGCCGGTGTTCAGGGAGGCGTGCGCGGGGGTCGGCCTCAATCCATACCTCGTCGAGATGGTCAACATCCGCGACCAGTGTTCGTGGGTACACCACGACCAGCCGGTCGAGGCGACCGAGAAGGCACGTGACCTCATTCGCATGGCGACGGCGAGATCGAGACTCCTCTCGCCGCTCGCCGAACGCGAGCTGGGCGTGGAGCACGAGGTTCTTGTCGTCGGGGGAGGCATTGCCGGCATACAGGCGGCCATCGACCTCTCCAAGCGTGGCTTCGAGGTCCACCTGGCCGAGCAACACGATCGCCTCGGCGGTCGCGTTCTGGACCTCGCGAGCATCTACCCCAGCGGGCACTCCGGCAAGTGGCTCATCGACGAGAAGGTCCGCGAGCTCGAAGAGCGCGGCGTCGACGTGAGGACCGGCGTCACGCTGACCGAGGTCAGCGGCTTCGTCGGCAATTTCGAGGCGGTGCTCTCGCCGCCCGATGGCCGGGACGGCAGCGCTGAGACGCTCGATGTCGGAGCGATCGTCATAGCCAGCGGCGCGGACGTCTACACGCCCGACGGGGAGTTCGCCTTCGGGGAAGTCCCGAACGTCATAGGCAATACGGAATTCGAGAGCGTGCTGGGAGCCGACAGCCCGAAGTTCCACGGGAAGCCCGTCCAGGACGTCGTCTACGTGCAGTGCGTGGGCTCTCGAGGGCCCAAGGGGAACCCGGAGTGCTCGAGGTACTGTTGCCAGGCGGCGATACGCCAGGCAATCCAGCTGCGCGAGAAGGGCATAAACGTCGTCATCCTTCACAGGGACGTCCGCGTCTACAGCAGGGGCGGCGAGGAGATGTACCGGAAGGCGCGCGAGATGGGCGTCACCTTCTTCCGGTACGATCCGGACGATCCCCCGACGGTCGGGTCGGTCGGCGACAGGGCACGAGTCGTGCTCAAGTACAAGCCTCACGGGATCGACATCGCGCTCCCCGCGGACGTTGTCGTGCTGTCGCGCGGGATGGTGGCGAGGGCCGAGACGGCGGGCCTCGTGGACCTTCTGAAGGTGCCAGTCGGAAGCGACGGTTTCCTACTGGAGCGTCATCCTAAGTTCGGTCCCGTAGAGACGAACACGGAGGGAATCTTCCTGTGCGGATGCGCGCAGGCCCCCAAGGACATTGGGGACTCGATCGCGCAGTCGTCTGCCGTCGCTTCGAAGGTCGGGGCACTCCTGGCCCGCGACACGATCGCTGTCGAACCCGTGACGGCGGTCGTCGCCGACCGGCTGTGCCGCTCGTGCGGGCAATGCGTCGAGGTCTGCGAGTTCCACGCGATAGAGATCGAGGAGCTTCCGGACGGACGTCGCGCCGCCGTGGTGAACGAGGCGCTGTGCAAGGGCTGCGGCACGTGCGCCGTCGTCTGCCCCAACGGGGCCATCTCGATACGGCACTTCACCAGTGAGATGATCGAGTCGATGATTGAAGCCTACCTCGCGCCATCCGAGAAGTACGGCTCGGAGGCGTGGCCGGAGGAAGAGCTTGCCGAGCAGGAGTAAGAAGACCGCGCCGAAGAAGGCTCCGAAGGCGTCCGCCAAGCCGGCGAAGAAGGCGGTGAAGAAGACCGACGCCGGCGCTCCCGAGAAGAGACTTGTCTGGCGGAAGGAGCAGGAGGGCGCCGCCGCCCGGGAGGTCGCGCGCGAGGGCGACGGGGGCTTCGAGCCCAGGATCATCGCGTTCGCGTGCAACTGGTGCAGCTACCCGGCCGCCGACGCGGCGGGCATCGGCAAAATGCAGTACCCGCCCAACGCGCGGATCATCCGCGTGATGTGCGCGGGCCGCATCCACCCCGCGTTCGTTCTCAGGGCGCTGGAGCTTGGTGCGGACGGCGTGCTCGTATCCGGTTGCCACGACGCCGACTGCCACTACCTGTTCGGCGCGAAGCGCGCGGCAGAGCAGTTCGAGAAGACGGCCAAGCTCGTCAGGATGCTCGGATTCGAGAAGGAGCGCGTCCGGTTCGAGCAGATATCCGCGGCCGAGGCGCCGATATTCGTCAGGGTGATGCGGGAGTTCGTCGAGGACCTGAAGAAGCTTGGACCCAGTCCGCTGGCAGGAACCGCTTCCGGAGAGCTCGAGATACCGGACGCGGTCGCGGTGGAGAAGACGTAGCGGGCGGCGCCCCGGCGCGGCGCGGGATCGGGGCACGGCAGCCAATGTGGCGCGCGGGCCCGGTCGGCCCCGTCAGTGGAGTGAGGAGGCGTTGTTGCAGAAGCCGGACGGTGGCATCGACATCCGCGAGGTGATGGCCGAGGCCATCCGGAAATCCAGGGCGTTCCTCTGCTACGAGTGCGGCAAGTGCAGCGGCATCTGCCCGGTCGCGCGTTTCGACGCGGGCTTCTCACCGAGGTCGCTGCTCATTCGGGCGACGCGCGGGGAGACCGACAAGCTCATCCACGACCAGAGCGTGTGGTCGTGTCTGACGTGCGGGCTGTGCGACACGCGCTGTCCGGTGGGCATCGACTACGGTCTTCTCACCAAGGTGATGAGGACCGTCGTGAGGCGGGAGGGGGGAGAGGGGACCTGCACGCACGGCGGAGCGGTCCAGTCGCTCACCCGCATCATGAAGGCGAAGACGCTCAAGCAGGATCGGCTCGGCTGGGTCGACGGGTCGCTCAAGACGAGATCCAAGGGCGGCACCGTGTACTTCGTCGGGTGCGCGCCGTACTTCGACGTCCTCTTCTCGGAAACGGGCGCGTCGCCGCTCGATGGCGCCAAGGGCGCCGTCCGACTGCTGAACGCCGCCGGCATAACCCCAGCGCTCCTTCCCAACGAGCGCTGCTGCGGTCACGACATGCTCTGGAGCGGCGACGTCGAGGGCTTCCTCGCGCTGGCGCGTGAGAACCTGAAGCTGCTCGAGGAGGCCGGGACGAAGCGCGTCGTGTTCTCGTGTCCCGAAGGGTACGCGCTCTTCAAGACCGAGTACCCCGCTCACTTCGGGCCGCTTCCGTTCGAGGTCGTCCACATCACGGAGGTTCTGGCGGAAGCCGTCGAAGCGGGCGAACTCGCTTTCGCGGAGGGGCCTGCCGTCACCGTGACGTTCCAGGACCCGTGCCGGCTCGGCCGTCACATGGGCATCTACGACGCGCCGCGGACGATCCTGGAGGCGATGCCTGGTGTGACGCTCGCCGACATGCCCAGGTCGCGTGCGCGCGCCATCTGCTGCGGCGTGGGCAACTGGATGAACTGCACGTCATTCACGAAACAGCTCCAGGCGACGAGGCTCCGGGAGGCCGCCGGCACAGGCGCCTCGGTCCTCGTGACCGCCTGCCCGAAGTGCGAGATA
>DAOWCM010000097.1 GCA_030639555.1 Candidatus Eiseniibacteriota bacterium
AGCGTCCCGGACGACGCCCGTAACGAGTGGAAGCTGTCTCTCAGCGAGGAGGTTCCCCTCGAACTCAGCATAGATATGGGCGTCGGCAACGTGCAGCTGGACCTCGGGGACCTCAGGCTGACCGACCTGTCGGTGGACCAGGGCGTCGGCAACGTCAAGATCAACCTGATCGGCGAGAGAACGGGTGACCTCACGGCCTCCGTGGACGGCGGAGTCGGAGCGATCACAGTCCAGGTGCCGTCCTCGATCGGTGTGCGCGTGGAGGCGGACACGGGCATCGGCTCGTTCAGCACGCACGGCCTGAAGAAGCGCGGCGACGCGTACGTGAACGAGGCCTACGGGGAAACTGAGTCGACCATCACGCTGTCCATCGACGCCGGCATCGGGAAGATCACGGTGGAAACGGCAGACGGGACAGCGAGCATGTAGGAAGATCAACGGCCGGGCCTCCGCGGCCCGACCTTCGGGACCTCGCCAGTCTTCTCCCCCTGGCACGGCGCCTCCGGGTACCTTCGGGAACCCGGAGGTGCTTTTTTCAGAGATCCTCCCCCGCTCTTGAGAAATCAGTTGACAGCGCAGGCCGTCTATCGTATTCAGGTATCGGAATACACTAATCGTGATGCTGTGCGATCGTGCTCTGTGCCCGAGCGACATCCGATCCACCGAGCGGAGGTCCCCAGAAGTGAGCGGTCTCGTGAGAACATCGGAAGCAGCCACGCTGGCCCTCCACGCGGCCGCCATCATGGCGAGCAGCCCGGAATCACATGTGACGGCGGCCGTCATGGCCGACGGCCTTTCGGCTTCGGAGGCACACCTGGCCAAGGTTCTCCAGCGGCTGGCGAAGGCGGGAGTCGTCGCGGGCACCCGAGGACCGGGCGGCGGGTTCCAGCTGACCAGACCCGGGAAGGAGATCTCCCTGCGCGAGGTCTATGAGGCGATCGAGGGGCGGCTCCAGGTGGAGCGGTGCATGGTGGGCAAGCCGCTCTGCAATAAGCTCGACTGCCCGCTGGGCAACCTCTTCGCTCGGCTGAGCGACGACGTTCTGAAGACTCTGGGTAAGACGACCCTGGCGGACATCGAGATTCCGCTGGACGACTAGCCGGAGGCACGCAGGAAGCACGTCACGAGCCTGCCGGAAGCACATCGAAGGCATAGCACAGAGGCACAGCACTCAGAACAGGATTGTGGCCGGGAGCGGCGTGTGTAGTGTAGTTGTCACTAAGGGCTTCACCCCGGTGAGAGAAGTTCCTTTAGTCGCTCCCGGTCGGGTATCCTCCCGGATCGGAACCGGAAACACGGTGAGAAGACCCAGCAGAGCCGCCTTCCCGTCAGGAAGGCGGCTCTGTCGTGCAGCTTGCTCAAACTGTCTCTGGAGCACTCCTGCGGCCGACTAGAATCCGTGCCAACCGCCCGCCGCCCATCTCAGCAGCCTGAAGAACCAGTCCATGATCGTCTCGCCGTCACCGCCACCGGCGGCGAGGGCAATGACTGGAGATGTGAGGACGACGAGAAGTGCGAGGTTCGCCCTAACCAGAGCTTTCTTCACGGTACCCACCTCCTCTCAAGTCGAAAGAGTCCGGAACCCAGCTTCCGTATCCCGCCGGCAGCGAGTTCTCCGGGAATCTAACCGCGGCCAGGTAGCCGCCACTTCTTGCTTTGCCGTACTGACTGGAGTCAGCCGTCAGCACAACCGTCTGCTCGCTGGTGCTGAACACCCTCATCTCCTGCGGACCATCGGTCAGCAGGATCTCGGTGCTCTTGATCTCGTGACCACCGTACCTGAAAACGAAACTGGTGCTCTCATCGAGCACCAGCCTTTTGCCTTCGTCCACGTAGATGACGCAGATTATGTAGTCGTCGGGATTCGTTCGCACTCTCACATGGAGTCTGAATCCTCCGGCCGCCTCAAGACGCAGCACCTCCCTCCCCGCGTGCGTCTCAGCGAGGGCCGAGGGCCACGTTTCCTCCTCTATCGCGATCTTGTGCTTGAAGCTCGCGCTGATGCCGGGACAGACGTCGCCGGTGATGGAAGGCTCCCGCCCGGCGTGCGCGCAGACCGCCGGCATCAAGAGGATCAGTGCTATGAGAGCGTAGGGCTTCAAACCTCTCCCAGGTTGGTTCCCGAACCGCGTCTCAGTTCACTCACGCCCCATTGCCAATGCATTCGCTATGCCAGCGACTGCCGTCACGGGTGCCGCACCGGGGCTAACTTCGCGCAGAGCGCGTGATTGTCAGTCGTGGTTTCTTCAAAGGATGGGCGCGTGGACTTGAGAGATGTAAACCTGGATTACGATGTGATTCGCAGTTCATATTTCGTTGGCAAGAATGTTGGGCGAGGCCACCCGTGGTCCAGCACGAAGAACTCCCGACCGCCGCCGGGAGTTCTCGCATGCTCTGTTCGCCTGGCGCTTCGGGCCCGGCCAGCGCGGCACCGGGTCCGGGCCGTGGCTCACTTGAGAAGAACCATCTTCCTCTGGTCCGTGAAGTCCTGCGCCGTGAGCCGGTAGAAGTAGACACCGGACGACACGTGCCGGCCCAGCTCGTCCTTGCCGTCCCAGGCCGCCGAGTACCGCCCCGGCTCCAGCCTCTCGCTCACGATCCGCCTGACCAGAGTTCCCGTCACGCTGTAGACGACGAGCTCGACATGCCCCCCTGGCGCCGGGACGTCATACGCGATTCGCGTGCTGGGGTTGAAGGGATTCGGAAAGTTGCGCCCGAGCGCGTAGCTGCGTGGGAGACCATCATTCACACCCGTACCGGGACACTCGTAGTATGTCTCAACGTGGAGAGAGTCCGTCCACGGAGTGAAGCTCACCGGCCCGTAGAACCGGGCCGAATCCACGCACGCGTCGCCCCAGTAGTTGAGCTCTGCGTCCACCGCGGCGGTGCTCGTGTTGAAGACCGCGAAGTACGCACCGTCGAGGAAGTCATTGGCCGCGGCCAGGCTCCCTCCCACTAGCGGTCCCGGGTCTCCGGTGTTGTTGATGTCCGCCAGCGCGTTGTCCATGAACACGTTGCTCGAGAGACGCGGTCTTGCGGAGTCCGCACAGCTGACGCCGTAGTGGCTGTCGGTGAACATGTTGCGCACGAATTCGGGTTCCGCCCCGTCGTGGATGAACGCGCCGGCGGTCGATGCGCCGCGCAGCACGCAGTCGACGATCTCGATGTTCGAGTTCGAGATATCGATGGCGCTTGTTGCAGAGCCGATTCCGTCCAGTGTGAGACCCTGCAGCTTGGCGCCATCGCTTCCTGCGACGGCGCTCACGACGCTGCCGGTCGTGGAGATTATGAACGTACTGTCGGCCCCGGATGTACCGATTATCACGATCGCCTCATCCAGAACGAGGTTCCCGGCGCAGTCGCCTGGGAACACGAGAAGCACGGCTCCGCCCGTCGCCGCCGCGATCCCCTCCTCCATCTCGTTGAACGGGTACGAGGAAGTGCCGTTCTCGTATCCGGAGTAGCCGCAATCGACGAAGACCGCTCCTCCGGGCGCTGCGACGCCGGCCACCGCGGCACTCGGCGCGCTCCGGAGCCCTCCTGCATCCACGGCCCTGACCCAGTACCAATAGACGGTGTAGTTCACGGCCGTGGTGTCTTCGAAATGCGTGAATGTCGTTGCTGCCAACGAGTCACCGGCGCCGGCCGCGAGCGTGTCGCGATAGACGATGTACCCGGCGAGGTCCAGCTCGTCGTTTGCGTCCCACTCCAGGCTGACCACGCCGTCGCCGCTGTCGGCCACGAGCCCCTGGGGTGGCCACGGCGGGACCATCAGCGGAACGCACGAGATCGTCTCGCTGGGAGCACTCTGAAGCCCGCCCCAGTCGACGGCGAAGACGCGGTAGTAGTACTCGTTGTCGGCAAGCGGACCATCTGTCAGGAACGTCAGCGGCGTGGTCAGTTCCTGGGTACCCTCGTCGAAGTCCGGTGACAGGTCACGCTGGATCAGGTAGTAATCGAGGTCGGGCGAACCGACCGCGTCCCACGAGAGCTGGACCTGGGCGTCGCCGGGCGTGGCGGTGAAGGTCGTGGGTGTCCCCGGCGGCGTCTGGAGCGGAACACCTGAAACGGTGTCACTCGGGTCGCTGTCGTTCCCGCCTGTGCCCACGGCGAAGATCCGATAGTAGTAGTCGCGAATCTCGACCAGGGGAACGTCGACATAGGATGTGTCGGTCGTTACGAACTCAACGGTCCCCGCGCCGAACGCCGCGCTCGTGTCGCGCTCTACCCTGTAGTGGTCGAGCTGCGGGTCCCCGACAGAAGCCCACGAGACCGCCAGCTCCGCCTCACCCGGCGTCACCGAGACGCCGGACGGCGCCGACGGAGGCGGGCTCTCCGTGAAGGACCTGAACTGGCCGACGGAAAGCGAGTAATAGGTGTTGACGACACCGCTTGGCCACCGGATCTCCAGCGTGTCGACCTGCGACACCATCCCCATGCCGAACTCTTCGGTCAGCGAGTTCTGCGAGAGGTAGCCCGACCCACCTGAGACCTCCCTGACCTGCTGGCCGTCCGACGTGACGATCCTGATGCGCGCGCCTATCCCTGAGCGATTGGAGACGGTGCCCTCGAGCGTAACGTGAAGGAAGTTGGAGGTGTTGGAGATTCTCCCTCGCAGGAGAAGATTCGCGCCGTTTCTGTTCATCACTGCCAGGTCGAGCCGGCCGTCCCTGTCGAAATCACCCCACGCCGCGCCCTGCCCTTCCCCCGCGTCGTCCAGAGGTGGCGTGGTCACATCGAAAAACTCGTCACCCCCGAGGTTGCGCAGGAGCCGATTCGCAGAACCGTCGTTGACCACGTACAGGTCGAGGTCGCCATCAACGTCGTAGTCGCCCCAGGCCACTCCGGTCCCGTTCCCGGCGTCCGCAAGCTCGCCCGTGGCGACATCGGTGAAGACGCCCGCGTCGTTTCTCAGAAGCATGTTCGCGCCGCCGTAGTTGGCGACGTACAGGTCCAGTTCCGTGTCGTTGTCGTAATCACCCCAGGCCACCCCGGTCCCGTTTCCCGCATCCGCGAGCGGCCCGAACGCGACGTCGGTGAAGACACCGCCGCCATCGTTCCTGAGAAGCCTGTTCGAGCTGCCGTAATTGGTTATGTAGAGGTCGGGGTCGCCGTCCGCGTCGTAGTCACCCCACGCGACTCCCCGCCCGGCGCCCGCGTCCCCGAGGGGACCCGTCGTCACGTCAGTGAAGACGTCACCCCCGTCGTTTCTGAGCAGTCTGTTCGCGGCGCCGCTGTTCGCGAAGTAGAGGTCGATGTCCCCGTCGAGATCGTAGTCCGCCCACGCGGCCCCGTACCCGTCACCCGTGTCTCCCAGGGGACCGGAGGTCACGTCCGTGAACGCGCCCGCGCCGTCGTTACGCACCAGCACGTTCGCGCCGCCGGTGTTCACAATGTAGAGGTCGGGATCGCCGTCGTTATCGTAGTCGCCCCAGACGGCCGCCGCTCCGCTTCCGGTGTCGCCGAGCGCTCCGCTCGTCGCGTCCGGGAAGCTGCCGTCTCCGTTGTTGCGGGCGAGCACGTTCCCACTCCCGTCGTTGGCGAAATACAGGTCGACGTCCCCGTCTCCGTCGTAGTCACACCACGCGGCGCCCATGCCGTCGCCCGTGTCGCCTATCGGAAGCCCTCCGGTCACGTCTTCCCAGGGCGTGTCCGGCGGGATGATGCGTCGGATGAGGTACTCGTCGTTAAGGTCGCCCGACGTGTAGAGCTCGTCCAGCACGTACCACGCGTTGTGGGAGTCCGCCCACCCGTAATTCATGTGGTACTGCTGGGTCCCGCCCGTGTCGCGCCAGCCGTCGCACACGATGCTGTGGCCCAGGATCCGGTACTGCATCGGGCGGTCCAGGTTGATCTCTTCCTGAATGATCGCGAACCAGGACGTCGGCCAGTGAGCGTTGCGATTCTCTCGATCGATGGCGGTGCTGTACCCGAAGTATGTCGGGAAGACGTTCAGTGCGTTCGCGGTGTACGCGCCGGACCCGCACCGTCCGTAGTTCATGTTGAAGGCAACGCCCACCTCGTAGCACAGCTCGGCAAGGGCGTCCTGTTCGACCGTGCTGCAGCCGCCGCTGCAGGTGTTCGGCATGTTCTCCCAGTCGTAGGAGTCGTCGTAGTACGCACACAGCTCGCCGCCTGGACTGCTCCCGCCGCAGGAATCGTCTCCATCCCAGTAGTAGCAGTGGCTGCCGAATCCCACGAACGGTGAACCGTGGTACCGCAGGATCTGTGCCGTCGCGGTCGCGACACACCCGACGACCGTCCTTCCGCCGTCGCCCATCGGACACAGGTTGTTGTAGGGGGACCCCTGATGCCACGCCGTGGTGAGAAGCGGCCCCACTTCCGTCAGGGGCTCGAAGCGGCTCGCGCCCAGCTCCGCCCGGAACACGTCAGGCTCTACCGCGAAGCGATCCCACTCCGCACGGTGCGCAGCACCAAGGCGCTGCCCGCCGCGAGCCGGCCCGGTCGCTTCCATGCTGCCATAGGCGGACACGAGAACCCTCGTCCGGTCGACCAGGACGTCGCTCATCAGTTTGGAGTAGCCGTCGGCGTCGTCGACGTCCATCCCGTAAGTGTCGGAGTAGGATTTGACGGGCGGCAGTTCCTTTAGGACCGGCACGACCACGTGCCCGGACGGCGACAGGTGGAAACACCAGCCCACGAGCGTGTCGGAGACGACGATCTCGCTGCGCCCCGCGATCTCGGCGCGTGAAGCCCCACCCCAGCTGCCGGTGCTCGCAGCGATGTAGGTCGCCCAGTTGCCGGCGACCAGCGTCGCCTCTTCCACGGTTGCCAGCTCCGCGCTCGCGCGGACGGACGGGAACACCACGAGAGCCAGCACAACCCCCAGCAAGACCAGCCTGCTTGTCATCTGTTCTTCCTCCGTTCAGACGATAGCGTCCGCGGGAACATACTCCGCACAGTTGCGGGACGGCAGTCCATATCATGTCCAGACGCCGGACGAGTATGCGCGGTCCGGCGCCCAGAACTTCCATTATACCACACATGAGTCAGATTCTCAAGACATGCGGGGCAGCGCCTGCGCCGTGACCAATCGCGGGGCCGCTGCGGGCGCCACCCACCGCCCCGGCCCCGCAACCGCCCTGCCCGAGCAACCGGCCGGGAAGCCGCCGACAATGAAAGAGGCCCGGCCTCGGCGAGGTCGGGTCTCCTTGTTGCGTTTCGCGTAGCCTTCCGTCCGGAGCTCAGGTGCACCGGCTTACTCGTACCGGAGGGCGTCTATCGGGTTCAGCCTCGCGGCCTTCCTCGCCGGGTAGAAGCCGAAGAAGACACCCACCGCGCCCGAGAAACCGAACGCCGTCAGGACTATACCGGGGCGCACGATCGTCGTCATCCCGACGGCACCGTTCAGGAACGCGGCGACGCTGTAGGCGAGTATCACTCCGATGGTACCTCCGAAGAGACTGAGCACCACAGACTCGGTGAGGAACTGCACCAGCACATCGGCGCTCCTGGCGCCGACCGCCAGTCGGATGCCGATCTCCCGCGTCCGCTCCGTCACCGAGACCAGCATGATGTTCATGATGCCGATCCCGCCGACCAGGAGCGACACGGCCGCCACGCCGCCAAGGAAGAGGGTCATCAAGCGCTGGGTCTCCGTGGCGGTCTCCATCAGTTCGGCCTGGTTGCGGATGCGGAAGTCATCCTCCTCCT
>DAOWCM010000273.1 GCA_030639555.1 Candidatus Eiseniibacteriota bacterium
AGAGAGCCGGGTGGCCCGCCTGCGGGCCGACACCGAGCCATCAATCCGTGCGATGCGGCAGCCCGGAACTACCTGACGACGATCAGCTTCCTTGTGAGCGTTTCGTCACCTGCTTCGAGGCGGTAGAAGTAGACGCCGGACGCAACGGTGTTGCCCGCATCGTCGGTGAGGTCCCACGGCGATTCGTGTCGGCCGGGCGTCATCAGGCCGCCCTCGAGAGAAGCGACCTTCCTGCCGACCACATCGAAAACATCGAGCGCTACTTCCATGGGAGATGCTAGCACAAACTGGATGGTCGTGCCAGTGCGGGCGGGGTTGGGCTGGTTCTGCTTCAAGAGCGCGATGACGCCGTCCGGCACGCCGGTGGTGGGATCCAGCGTGACGGTCGTCACGGCGCCGCTCTCCATATTGAGCCTGACGTAGCACGTCGCGATGTCACCATCGACCATCGTCTGAAGAAGTTCTCCGTTGTCGACCGCGTACGGGATTGAATCCGCGCGGACGTGGAACTTGACCAGCCCGTACTCGAAACTCTCGCTGAGCCCGTTCGTCACGATCGCGGTGATGGTGGATTCCGTGCCGTCGTTGGGGCGGTCGAACGCGATCCTGAGATTTTGTCCGGTCCAGCCCGACTGGAACGTCTCGCACGGAGTCACGACGCCGTCCGAGACGCGCATGAGCCGCATGCTCCTTGCGCCGTCACAGACGTTGTCGGTGGCGAGGTTGAACGGCGTCTCGGTGATGTCGCCCCTGTTCCTGTGGATGTGTCCGTACAGGGCGCCGTCGATGCCGTAGTAGTCGAGCATGAGCTCGTCGCCGAAGTCGTAGTGATGGAAGGCGATGACCGATGTGGCAGGATCGACGGTCGCCACGTCATCGACGAGCCATGCCATCTGCCGGGCGGTGAAACTCTCCTGGCCGTAGAGCCAGTACCGCCAGCTGTCGTAGTTGTCGTAGGCCTCGATGCCTATGAAGTGCACCCCGCCGTAGTCGAACGAGTAATTCTGCGTGTAGATGACCTCTCCGGGCGGCGGGTTGTTGAGCCAGCGCCATCCGAAGAACCTCCACCAGGTGCGCCTGGCAGTCCCCTGCGGCGGCGGCGTTGATTCCCATCCTCCCAGATCATGGTTCCCGCCGGTGACGTAGACGGGCACGTCGAGCTCGCGCATGATTCGCTTGGTCCGCGTGAAGGACCGCCAGTTGAGGTACTCCTCCATCTCGCCCTCGTTCACCACGTCTCCGGTCAGCAGCACGAAGGCCGGATTGATGAGGTTGATGTCGTCGATGACCGCGCGCACGTCGTCCATCTCGGTCGTGTCGGACTCCGCGCCCTCCTCGTAGTGGTACGCATGGGTGGGAAGGTGTGTGTCGGTGATGTGGATGAAGTAGAAGTCGTCCGGGTTCTCCTTCTTCACAGAGACCGCGTGCCGTGCCACGTCGTAGATGCTGTCCGACGCGCTCACGACGAGATCGTAGAGCTCCGGCTGCGTGCCGCCGGGGACCGTTGCCGTGAGGAACCAACGCTGGTGGTCTGCCTCGAACTCGGCGTCGGTCACGGACAGCGGGACCTCGATGTTTCCCCGGCGCAGCACCGCCGCCCAGTCGGTCGTCGTCTCAGGCGCCATCACATCGATCATGAACGCATCGCCGGCGGTGAGCATCGTCGGGACCGAGAGGATGGGACGCATCACGACGGTGAGCGTGTCGACGTTCGCCGGAGTCCACTCACCGGGTACGAGTTCGAAGTCGACCGTCGTTGTCTGTGATACCGTGATGGATGCGTCCTCCTGCGCGGGCAGGTAGGAGGGCACGAACGCCTTGAACGTGTAGTTGCCCGCGTAGAGTGTTGCACTGTAGTTGCCGTCCATATCGGAGCGAGCCTGCGTGTAGGTTGAGGTCCCCTCGACGTCGCAGCTGACTGTCACACCGGTGACGGGCTCGCCCGTGTCAGCGTCGGTGATCGAGCCGGCGACCGTGCCCACGGACGTACCCCGTATCTCGTGCGCCACGTCCGAGACGGACGCCAGACCGAGGTTGCCTGCGACGAAGTAGCGCGTGAAGGTCTGCGATGCGCCCGCGGAGATGTTGCCTGAGAAGACGATGGGATCGGACCAGAGGTTCCCGTGCGTGCACGTCAACGTGCCGGAATCGATAGTGTAGCCGTAGCAGGTGCCCGCGCCCGTCGCGCCGATCCACGCTGAGTAGGTCGTAGTCCCGGTGACGTCGAAGCCATACCCGGGCACGAAGTGGGTCCCGCCGCCCCACCAGTTCAGCGCGTCACCGGCGGAGTAGCCGGAGACGGGCCCGCCGTGGTTGAGGACGATCGTCTCTATCTCGATGTAGCGGACGCCGGCCGTGAGGCGATAGCGCGTCGTGACCTCGAGGTCCGGATTGTCGGAATCGACGCCGTGCGCGACGATGACAGCCTCACCGCCGCTGCCGTCGCTCTCGACATAGACAGTGTCGTAGACCGCCTGGCGGGGATGCTCCTCCAGGAGAGTGAAGTGACTGTCCAGCTCATCAGCCCAGTAGGGCGCCACGGCTGCATCGACGATGTTGCCGCCGGATAGACCGGCGCCGTGGAGGTGGTCGATGTCCTCGATGATGACGGCGACGTCCCCGTTCGTGAGCAGGAAGTCATCGAGTTCGCCCTGAGCCGCGTACCCGCCCAGGAGGTCGGCGGGGTCTGCGATGCGACGGGCGACGGGGTCGTCTCTGCCGACGCCGGTGCCGAAGGCGTGGGTGTCGGAAGGGCGGATGTCGACGTCGCCGGCTCCGACGGCTTCCTTGGGAGCATACGCAGCTGTCGCGACCGCGGGGGAGGTTGTTAGTAGCATGGCTGCCGCAAGAGTTGCCGTCAGGATGAAGGTCCGATTGCTTCTCACGATGGTCCTCCGCTCGTGGTGTCGCTCGCCATCTGTTCCGCGCGTCCGTTCTTCGGCTCTTGCGCAGGCTCAGGCCGGCGCCTGCCCAGGCCTCGTTGCCGTTCCGCCTGTCGAGGAGATGTGGGGCCGGAGCCCGATGCGGGATCGGGGAGCCGCCTGCCGGGTACCAGTATACAGCGATGGACAGGGAGCCACAAACGGAGTCGCGAGCGGTGCAGGCCGCCATGATACTTGGGCGGCAACGGGAAAGCCTTGACCGGTAGTAACCTGGGTGTGTAGAATCGGGGGTACACTCACTCACGCGTGTGCGAAGGAACCAACGGAACTGCCGGCGGTACGGCGCGGCAGAACGAGTAGCGTACGGAGCAGGTGCGCAGTCGGGGGGCGCTGCAGTCTACGCATCCCGGGCCGAACGTATCTGCGGTGTGGCGTAACGGCTCCCGGGCGGGGGCAGGCGACGAGCCGGTGAAGAAGCCACCGGGCGGAAGACCGCATATCAGGACGTCTAACGCGCAAGAGGACGGAGCCCCTTGAGTGGTGCTGGGAGGGCCGGCAGCCTTCGGGGAAGCGGAAGACAGTGCCTGGTAGCGGTGTTCTTATCCGGCCTATTTACGATGCATTGCGCGCCAGCTGTAGGCAGTATAAATGTAGTTAGACTGCTGGGAGATGTAAGTAACAAGAACTGTTTAGGGTCAAACTGCTGTCATCCGGGCAGATCCTATGAGCGTTTGATCTGGTGAACTCGGTGGAACGATGTCACGACGGGCTTCGGTCGGACAGTGCGGCAGTCGGGCGGTGTGGATCG
>DAOWCM010000431.1 GCA_030639555.1 Candidatus Eiseniibacteriota bacterium
CGCCATGTACTTCGCGAGCCCGCGCTTCTCCAGACACAGAGTCATCGCCGACGTCAGCGTCGACTTCCCGTGGTCAACGTGGCCGATCGTGCCCACGTTCACATGAGGCTTAGTCCTCTGATACTTTTCCTTCGCCATCTTGGTTACTCCTTGAAAACCGCGCTTCCCACTGAGTTGTCCTTGATCACACTTCTCTTAAGGACTGCCCGGGCGCCGAACGGGCGCCAGAGGGGCCTACCTTTCAGCCATCTATGTCCAACCCCAGCCCGCCAGGATCTGCTCCTGTTTCTCGCGCGGCACCTCCGAGTAGCGAGAGAACTGGGTCGTGTATACAGCTCGTCCCTGCGTGAGCGAGCGGAGCGCCGTGGCGTAGCCGAACATCCGGCCAAGTGGCACGGTCGCGTCGACTATTCTCGTCTCGCCGCGCATCCGCGTGCCCTCGATCCTACCGCCCCGGGCGTTCAGGTCGGCGATGACCTCACCGACGAACTGCTCAGGAGCGACGACCTCCACACTCACTATCGGCTCCAGAAGCACCGGTTGGGCCTTGATGGCCGCCTCCCTCAAGGCGATGGAGCCGGCCGCCTTGAAGGCGATGTCGCTCGAGTCGACGTCGTGATAGCTCCCACCCAGAAGCGTCACCTTGACGTCGACAACGGGGTATCCGGCGATGATCCCGTTCTCGAGAGCGCTCCTGACACCGCTCTCTATCGCCGGGAAGAACTCGCGCGGTATCTCCCCGTCTCTCACCCGGTTCTCGAACTTGATCCCGCTCTCTGGTCTGGGCTCGATGCGAAGTCTGACGTCGCCGTACTGCCCCTTGCCGCCGCTCTGCCTGATGAACTGACCCGACGCTTCGGCCGTGGAAGTGATGGTCTCACGGTATGAGACCATCGGCTTACCGACGCTCGCCCTGACGCCGAACTCGCGCGTGAGCCGGGTCGCAAGCACCTCCAGGTGCAGCTCACCCATGCCCGAGATGATCAGCTGGCCGGTGTCCTCGTCGGTGTGCATGACGAAGGTCGGGTCCTCCTCGGCCAGCTTCTCGAGAGACTGGTTCAGTTTGTCCTCGTCCGCCTTCGTCTTGGGTTCGATGGCCACCGACACGACCGGCTCGGGGAAAGCCATCGATTCGAGTACGATCGGCTTCTTCGGATCGCAGAGCGTGTCGCCCGTGCCCGTGGTCCTGGGCCCCACGACGGCCACTATCTCGCCCGCGGAAGCCTCCTCCAGATCCTCCTGCTTGTTCGCGTGCATCAGGAGTATCCTGCCGATCCTCTCCTTCTTGTCGGTCCGCGTGTTCAGGACCTGCGCGCCCTTCTTGAACGTTCCGGAGTAGATGCGAAGATACGTCAATCTGCCCACGTAGGAGTCGCTCGCGATCTTGAAGGCCAGTGCAGCCAGCGGCTCGTCGTCATCGGCGCCACGCTTCTCTTCCTTGCCCGTGTAGGGATTCGTCCCCACAACCGCCGGTACGTCCACCGGAGACGGGAGGTACCTGACGACCGCGTCCAGCACCTGCTGCACGCCGACGTTCCTGAGCGCCGACCCCGCAAGCACCGGTACCATGGTTCCCTTGACAGTTGCCTTCCTGATACCTTCGTATATCTCCCGCTCCGAGAGTTCAGCCCCGCCCACGTACTTCTTCAGAAGCTCGTCGTCCGCCTCGGTGGCGCTCTCGACCAGGCGCTCTCTGCGCTGTCTGGCCTCATCGAGAAACTCGGCCGGGATGTCTTCCTCGGTGAAGGTCGCGCCCTGTGCCGCCTCATCGAACCTGAGCGCCTTCATCCGGATCAGATCGATGACTCCACTGAAGGTATCACCCGCCCCTATCGGCATGGTCAGCGGTACGGGATTCGTCTTGAGCCTATCGATCATCATCGTCAGTGCGTTCTCGAAGTCGGCCCCGACGCGGTCCATCTTGTTGATGAACGCGATCTTCGGGATCCCGTAGTTCTCGGACTGC
>DAOWCM010000332.1 GCA_030639555.1 Candidatus Eiseniibacteriota bacterium
ACGACGACCGGGAGCGGACGAACGGGTCTGGGCTATCTCCTGTCCGCGGGCAGCGACGGTCGGTACTCCGGCTTCGTTTCCGGCGGAGGCAGCGTGGGGCATGTCCACCTGAACGGTGGGCTGTCCGCGAATGGGGGAAGCGAGTTCGGGCTGCCTGGATCGTACACCTCGGAGCGGTGGGAGGACGGCGGAACGCGGGACTTCTCGGCTCGCGAGGATATCTTCGCCTGGGGTAGCGCCTCATGGAGGCCGTCCGGCACCGTTGACGCATCCATATCGATGCAGGTGGCGGACGGACGACGCGACGTCCCCGCGTCGACCAGCGCCGACCGCCCACGATTCTGGCGGTTCCCCTACTGGCGGGAGACGCGCACCGTCGGGTCGGTGGGATGGAAGCCGAGCGACGCGCTGTTCGTCGAAAGCAAGGTCTTCTACGGGACCAATGACAACCAGCTCGCCGCCTACTCCGATTTCGAACGTACTGACCGGCGCTGGCTGTCGAGCGTGTCGAACCGGGTCTACGGTGGCTACGTCTACTCGGAACTGGACGCGTCCACGAGGCAGCGGCTCTCCGCGGGACTGAACATCAAGCGCGACGTCGCGTCACTGCAGTCGGATATCGGTGAAGAGTGGCGGAACCACGAGGCCGTGACCATGTCTCTCTTCGGCCAGGACGTGGTCGTTCTGGGGCGTGACGATCTGGTGGCCGTGGCGGTCAACGCGGATGCCATGGTCGGTGAAGGGGCTTCGCTGGTCAGAGTCAATCCGCAGGCTTCGTGGAGCCGGCGGCTGCCCGCAGATTACACGTTGCGCGTCCTGGGTGGGATGAAGACGCGCTTCCCGACACTGAAGGAGTGGTTCAGTCTCGAGATCGGCAATCCGGATCTCCGGCCCGAGATGAGCACATCGGTCGAGGCCGAGATCGCCAAGAGGATCCCGGGCGGCTCCAGGCTCTCGGTTCTTGTGTTCGAGCAGTGGGTGAAGGACATGATCGTGTCGGCGGGTGGCGGAGATCCCTGCCGGAACGTCGGGTCGGTGACGTCGTGGGGAGCGGAGGTCGGCGCACGTCACAGCTTCTTCGGAGAACTCGATGTCGACTTGAGTGCGGCGATGACGTCGGCTCGCGATGCCAGGTCGGGCACCGATGTGCCCTACGTGCCGAAGACCATGTTGGTCGCACTGGCCACCTATTCGCGGGGTCCGGCCACGTGCCTGGCGCGCGTGACCCGCGTGGGGTCGCGCCCCGAGTCGAACGGCGACGGGCTACCACCCTACGTTCAGATGGATCTGAGAGGTACTTACGCAACCGCGTGGGGCGACTTCTTCGTGGGTGTGGAGAACGCCCTGGACGTGCTCTACGAGGACGAAGAGGGCTTCCCGCAGGCCGGGCGGAGGTTCGAGTTCGGCGTGATGAGGGAGCTCTATCACTGAGGGCCCGTCCCGCGGATCCGGCGGGACGAGATTCCGGAGGGAAACACGGGCGACCGAGGGCGCGCGCACGCATCCTACTAGAGGGGTATCTGTATCACGAGGATGCCTGTGGCGCGCTTGAGCCCGGTTCGGCCCGTTTCGTGCAGAGGTCCGGTGGCCGGGAGAACGTCCTACCTACTCGCAGCATCGGGGGCAAGACATCATGATCGAGAAGGTGCACCCATCCAGTCACCACGTGGCTTCGCTTGGAATCGCGGTAGTCCTGCTGGCCGGACTGTCCGGGGCGAGTCTCGCCGCGGAGGATCTCAGGATCGAGGCCGAGGAGTTCCCGGCGTACGGGTCCTACAACATTGGCGGCGAGGACATCAGGGAGTCGTACTGCAGCTACGCGAGCGGATCGCTCGCCGTCGACGGACTGGACATCCCGGACGAGTGGTTCAAGCTGAAGGTGACGTTTGGGTACGCTGGTTGCTACAGTTCGAGAATCGACTACCAGAGCGCGTACGACGACACCGTCCAGCTCGTGGTCAGGTTGTTGGACTACCCCGTGCCCGGGGATGAGCTCAGGGCGGATTACGTGCTGGTCGACGGTTTCGGATTCGGCTGAGGCCCCCTGCTCACCG
Source organism: Candidatus Eiseniibacteriota bacterium (assembly GCA_030639555.1). Lineage (GTDB taxonomy): Bacteria > Joyebacterota > Joyebacteria > Joyebacterales > Joyebacteraceae > JALGZG01. The sequence continues at coordinate 2,055 of DAOWCM010000332.1, forward strand.
CTGCCGGGAGCAGCGAGTTCTGCGTGGAGGCCGGGACATACTTCCTGCTGGTGCAGCACGTCTCCGGCGGGATGGCCCGCGTCGATTTCGTCGAGTTCGAATCGGTGACACCGGTGGAAGCAGCGACGTGGGGACGCATCAAGAATATGTATAGATAGCCCGTCGCTTCGTGCGGGCACGGCCGGACGCACCCCAATCACCCATAGGGAGGGAGCATGCGCCATCTCCTTCTGACGCTCACCGTGCTTGTGCTGGCGGTCGTCGTCGCCGCTGACGCCGCCGCGACGGAGGCACGCACGACCATCGGTGACGTCCCCCGCACGTACACGCACTTCATGAACGCGCAGGAAGCGGCCCTCTGTCGCGCGAACGTCGCGGCCGGGGGTCTTTCGGCTTACTTCTTCAATCCTGCCGTCATCGCCAACCTCTCGGGCGTCTCCGGTCAGGCCACGATGCGGATGAACATCAAGACCCGCCATTATCTGCCTGAGAACCTGGATGCGTCTGATGATGTCTTCCTCTTCTCGCAGGTCGTGGCGGCCAAGCGCACTGACATGTACGCTCTCGGGTTCGGATACTCCTGCCCGTCGTACAGGAACCTCGAAGTGGTCGGGCGGCAGGGTGGTGCTCCGTACCAGGGCGAGTTCCAGGGCAGCCTGAGGTTCTTCGAGGTACTTGCGGCGGCGAGAATAGGCAGGGACGCCCAGGGCTCGATCGGCATCGCCGCGGGGATCGCGAACCTGACCGAAAGCGCAAGTGAGCCGGGTCAGAGAACGGCCGAGATGGATGGGATCGCGGCCTCGCTCGCCGTGGGGATGACCTTCGATCCGACGGAGCGTCTGACTTTCGGTGTGGGCTACCGCTTCAGTACGAAGGTTGACGTCGCGGGCAGCTGGCACACCGAGGCCGGGCAGGCTGACACCACCGGCACGA
>DAOWCM010000339.1 GCA_030639555.1 Candidatus Eiseniibacteriota bacterium
CTCGGTGACGACCACGCCGTGGTCGTACTGAACGCGGGCGAGAAGGAAGCGACGGTCTCCCTGGTCCTGGGAGATGAGATCTACCGATACGTATTCGGTTCCAGCAACCCCGCGGGTCTCTCGCACGCGGTGCTCAGGGACCACATGACCGGAGGATTGCAGAACATCGACAGGTCCGGCGGCAGTGCGAGCGTCACGGTGACGATCCCGCCGCTGACCGGGCGCGTGCTTACTCCGGTGGTGGTACAGATCATGTCCCATCCGCCGGACGGCAAGTAGCAAAGGGCAGGGCCAGCTTGCTCGCGCTGGGGACCTGCGCGAAGAAGCCGGCCGCACACATCCCCGATGGTCAGTCGCGTTGGCGCTCGAGCGCTCTCGGACAGGAGAACACATGAGGGAGATTCTCAAGGCGGCAGTCAGTGACGCGCGGAACTGGACGGAGCTCAGAGTGCACGACAGGCGGGCCCTCCAGATCGCCGTGCGCAAGGGAGAGGTCGAGAGCGCCGCGTTCAGGAAGAACTACGGAGTGGGTGTTCGCGTGCTCGCAAACGGGACGTGGGGATTCTCCAGCACGGACCGGCTCAGCAGGGACGGGATCGACGTGGCGATCCGCGAGGCGACCCTGTCGGCCGAGATGTCGTCCGCCGGAAGGAGCGAGAAGATCGAGCGGCTCGCGGATTGCGACCTCGCGGTGGGGGATTTCAAGACCGGGAACGCGGAGGAAGTTGCGAGCCACTCGACCGAGGAGAAGACCGCGCTGGTCGTCGACACGGAGCGCCGCACCCGCGGGTCTTCTGCCAGCATCCGTTCGGCGATGTGCCGGTACAACGAACTCGTCGACGAGAAGTGGATAGTGTCGTCCGAGGGCGCCGATGCCCACATCGAGGACACGAAGCTCGAGTTCGTCGTCAGCGCCGTGGCCGGAGACGGCGAAGACATGCAGGTTGGTTTCCAGGGTGTCGGAGTGACCGGCGGGTGGTCCGATCTCTTTGCCAGGTGGACGCCCGAGAGGCTCTCCGAACACGCTGGGAAGGTCGCGGTCGACCTCCTGTCGGCGCCCTACGCGCCCGGCGGAGCCGCGACCGTCGTTCTCAATCCGGAACTCGTGGGACTCCTTGCACACGAGGCGATCGGGCACACCGTCGAGGCCGACTTCGTGCTGGCGGGTTCCGCCGCGGCCGACCGTATGGGCAAGAAGGTCGCCAGTGAGCTTGTTACTCTCGTGGACAGCGGTCCGGCGCTGATCGGCGAGAAGTCCGCCGGGGGCGTCGTGCTCGTGGACGACGAGGGGGTGCCCACCGGACGCACCGTTGTGATAGAGAACGGCGTCCTCAAGTCGTATCTGCATGACCGCGAGACGGCCGCGAGGTTCGGCGTCCCGCCGACGGGAAACGCGAGGGCCTGGCAGTACGACGACGAGCCGCTCATCAGGATGAGGAACACGTACATCGAACCCGGGGAGTCGTCGTACGAGGAGCTCATCGCGAGCGTCGATGACGGCTTCCTGCTGCGCGGGGCGGGAAGCGGGCAGGCGGACGCGAACGCCGAGTTCATGTTCGGCGTGCAGGAGGCCTACGAGATCAAGAAGGGCAAGGTGGGACGGCTTCTTCGTGGAGCGACCATATCGGGCGACGCCTTCGATGTCCTCAAGAGCGTCGACATGCTCAGCTCCGACTTCGAGTGGGCGCTGGGCAACGGTTACTGCGGCAAGGGGCAGGCCGCCAAGGTCGACGGTGGCGGGCCGTACGTCAGGTGCAAGCTGCTTGTGGGAGGAAGATAGAGCGAAGGGACGGCCATCGATGGAGAACCTGCTGACACTGTGTGACCGCGTGGTCGAGACCGCGCTCAAGGCCGGCGCCGACGAGGCGGAGGCGATGTCGGTCCGCGTCAGGGACGTCAACGTCGAGCTCTCGAAGAACGACCTCCAGATAGCGAGAAGCATGAGCGGAGACGGGTTGGGGCTCAGGGTTTTCAAGGGCGGAAGCCTGGGGTTCTCGTACGTCAACAGCTTCGACGAGCCGAGCATTGCGGAGTCTGTCGAGCGGGCCGTGGGGATAGCCGCCGGGACGCCGGGCGACGAGAACAACGTGCTGCCGGCCCCGACGCCCATCGAACCCCTCGACGGGATCCTCGATGATGCGGCGGAGGAGTTCGGCGTCGAGACGGCGGTAGAACGCGCGCTTGCGATGCTCCGCACGGCGAGGGAATTCGATCCCAGGGTGACCGTCGACTCCGGTGAACTTGCAGGTCACTGCGGCGAGAAGGCCATCTCCACGTCTCGGGGCGTGCGCGCGTCGGAGCGAAGCAGCTTCTACTACTGCTACATCTTCGGGATGGCCAAGGAGGGCGAATCCGTCTCGTCCTTCGACTTCCAGTTCGACGGCGCCCGCACAGCGGCCGCGATCGAACCCGAGGCGGTGGCCCGCAAGTTCGCTGAGAATGTCGTCAGCTCGCTGGGAGCGGTCAAGGGCGAGAGCTTCAGGGGACCGATCATTCTGGCGCCCAAGGCAGCGGCGGAGATACTCATAGATGGGATCACCTCGTCCGTCAGTGCTTCTTCGGTGCAGCGCGAGACCAGCAAGTTTCTCGGGAAGCTCGGGCAGAGCGTTGCTTCGTCCCTTCTGAGCGTTACCGATGACTCCACACTCAAGGACGGAGCCGCGACGAGCGCGTTCGACCGGGAGGGGCTCAGGCCTGCGGTGCTCCCACTCATCGAGGCGGGGGTGCTGCGGAACTTCCTTTACGATGCCTACACGGCACGCAAAGACAATCGCTGCAGCAACGGTCACGCGGGAGGCGGGGCGTCCGCCGTCCCACTCGTCTCGACCACCAACGTCATCGTGGCGGCGGGGGAAACCCCACTCGCCGACGTGATCGCGGGGATCGACCGGGGCGTTCTGGCGACGCGATTCTCCGGGAACGCGGACCCGGTGA
>DAOWCM010000170.1 GCA_030639555.1 Candidatus Eiseniibacteriota bacterium
ACTCGCGCCAGGGCGTCGCGGACATCGTTCACGAGCGCGCGCTCACGGTCGAGTTCGAGTCTCGCGGTTTGCTCCCCTATCGCCGCGGCGAGCGCGCCGTCGAGCAGCCGGCACTCCGCGGTCGTCTCGGCGAAGCCCTCCTCGAACTCTCCCCGCAGCCTGGTCGCTCCGTCGATGTCTCCCGCGGTCAGGGCCGAAGATGCGGCCGCTACCCGCTCGCGGTCCCGCCGGTTCGCGTCCGCCAGCGCTGTCCGCTCGGCAAGCAGGAGCGGTACCCGAACGCGCTCTCCCACCTCCAGCTCGCGGACGCCGTTCAACGCCGTGAGCGCGTCCCACGCCCGGTAGACGTTTCGATCGCCGCGGGCGACCTCATCGGTGGAAACGCGGCGCCCGGCGGCCACGAGGTCACGCGCCAGCGTCCAGAGACTCTCGCCCGGCAGAACGGTGACCCGCCTGTGAGCCGACGCGACCGCTCCGTCCTCGCCGAAGACGACGTGGTCGACGGGGCCCTCGATCAGCCTGCGACTCAGGCGCTCGACCTCGGATGCCCTCTGCCTGGTTGTCCTGATCTCCCTGAGTTCGGTGGCGTACTGAGCGCCAGGGCTGACGCTCTCCGCCGTCTTGATGTACGAGAGGGCCTCCCTCAGTCTGCCCCGCTTCCGTGCCACGTAGGCGAGCTTCGCCCACTCCCCCGCTGTCCTGCCGGATGCCCGTGCCTCGCGAACCTCCACGCCGGATCCCCGGACGGAGTCGTCCCGCTCCAGAAGAACGGGCACGACCGCACCGAGCAGAAGGACAATCAAGGGAAGCACGATCATTGCGCGCTTGAGCCGTGTCATGTCCAGCCTCCCCTCTGCGCCCGTGACCCGGCCGCGCCCCCGGGCGCCGGGAATGCGCGGTCGCCTGCTCTGACCAACAGACGCTCCGACCGGCGGCATTCTTCCCGAGCAGACGGGCGCCGGCTTGACCACGCGCGAGGGGCGCTCTATACTGGCGTCGAATGCAACCCGGGAGTCGCGGGGCGAGTTCGACGGCCGTGTAGAGAGGCGGCCCGGAGTCGGCGTATCGCCGATGCAACAGCTGGGTCCTAGAAGACAGGAGCAGCGAATTGCCTACTGGTAAGATCAAGTGGTTCAACGCGTCGAAGGGATTCGGGTTCATCGAGGTCGAGGGGGGAGATGACGTCTTCGTCCACTACTCCGGCCTGCAGATGGAAGGATTCAAGGCCGTCGACCAGGGCGACGAGGTCGATTTCGAGATTTCCAACGACGGGAAGGGACCGAGGGCTGAGAAGGTCGTTGTGACGCGCAAGGCGCGCGAAGTGCAGCCCGACGAGCTCTCGGGGCAGGACGTGTAGCTGCTACTCCAGCCAGTCCAGAGGGAAGTCGGGGTCGAGTCTGACGACGTCGAAGAGCGTCGCGATGAGGTTGCCGTGCTTCCCCGCCCTGTGCGGGTTGACGAACTCCCAGACGGTTTCCCCGCCCGGAGTCACCTCGAACGCCCTGCCGTAGTCCGATTCGGTGATCATCGTGTTTCCATTCGGCAGGCGGTGGGCAGCACCGCACATCTTGGTGAAGAACATCGATGAAACGTCCCCGCTGTAGCTCCACTCGATCTCACGCGTGACAGGATCGAATTCCACGACCTTCGACTTCCCGTCGTCGCCCTTGTTGTCAAAGACGAGAATGTCGCCGTTCTCGAGCACCTTGGGGTCGTGCTGCTCGAGCCACATGCCGGACGACACCCAGACTATCTCCTGGAGGTCCATGTCCAGCACCGCGATTGTGCTGAGCTGCCTCATCGAGAGGAGCAGGTTGCCACTCCGGAAGGCCGGGAGACGATCTCCGAGTCGACCGTCGAGCACCTCGATGGCGTTGGTGTGAAAGACGTCCCCCCGCTTCGGCATGTCGCGCGCTGCGGGAGAACTGGCGAAGGCGGAATTCTCGAACGCCTCCAGCACGGACACCTCCCGGATCACGCGACCGTATGCGTCAAGCACGGTCACGAAGTCCTCGAGAATCGGCATCCGTTCGTTGACACGGGGAACCATCCGGGCCTTTCTCGTGAGGACGTAGATGCTGCCGTCGTCCACCACGTCGAGGTCGTGGTGCTCGGCGCCGTAGTGCTTCCAGATAAGGTGGGAGTCCTTGTTCAGCTTGATGAGCCCTAGCCCCTCGAAGATCGCCAGCACATCGCCGTTCTCGTAGAGGTGGGCCCATCGCCAGTACTCCGCCCCGTCGTTCTCGGCCGATTCGGTCTCGTCGGGCCACGCCTCGAGGAAATCGTAGCTCCATTCGTGGAGCACGTGCCCGTCCATGTCCATGAGTATGGCGCCGGCGAAGTGCCCGGACGTGAAGAAGTTCAGCCCCGACCAGGCCCGTACGGCGTCGAACAGAACCACGCCGGAGTCGTCCGGAGCGGGTGTCGAGCCGGAGAGATACGCGAGGGAGCTGAGCTTCTCGATCTCGCGGGCCTGCTCGGCCGAGAGCTTCTCCTTCGTCTCTCCCCGGGCGGTCCGCCACCTGCCGGGCGGTCCGGGATCCTCCGAGCCGGCAGCGGGCTCGTTGCTCCACTGCCTGCCGTCGTTGCCCGTGACGGCGTTCGAACACAGCGCGATCGCCGACGCGGTCAAGAGCGCGATCAGAAGCACCTTCCCCATGAGTATCCATGTCATCGCGGGGCGTCCGAGCGCTGCTCTCTGCCTCAGGTACATATCGACCGGCCTCCCGTGAGACGCTTACTGATCGTGAAGCCAATCCAGCGGGAAATCCGCGGGCAATCGGGTCATCTCGAAGAGCGTCGCAACGAGCTCCCCTTTGTCTCCCGCTCGCTTCGGGTTCAGGTACTCCCAGACGATGTCACCGTCCGGCGTCACCTCGATCGCTCTGCCGCGGTCCGATTCCGTCGCGAGCGTGTTGCCGTTGGGCAACCGCGCTGCCGTGCCGCACATCTGCGAGTAGAAGTCATCCGCCAACTCACCCTTGTATGTCCACTCGATCCTTTCGGTGACCGGGTTGAACTCGATGACGCGTGACCTGTCGCTGTTCCCGTTGTTGTCGAAGATGAGGATGTTGCCATTGGCGAGCACGGACGGATCGTGCTGTTTGAGCCAGGATCCTTTGCGTGCCCATGTAACCAGCTCGGCATCGAGGTCCAGAACCACGAGGAGACTCAGTGTCCTGAGCGAAAGAAGGACGCTGCCCACCTTGAAAGCGGGCAGCTCGTCCGCGAGTCTCCCGTCGAGTATCTCGATGGCGTTCGTGTGGAAGATGTCGCCTTTGGCGCTCATCCCCGCCATCAGATGCAGGTAGCTCGAATTGCCCATGGCGCTGAGCACTGACACGCTTCTGAGCTCCCGTCCGTCCGAATCGAGAATCGTGACATGGTCCTCCAGTATGGGATCATCCGCGTTGATCCGGGGATCGATCACAACCTCGCGCGTAAGAACGTAGATGAGGCCGTTATCCGCCACCTGGAGATCGTGGTGCTCGGCACCCGCGTGTGTCCAGATGACGCGCGAGTCCCTGTCCAGTTTGACGAGCCCGAGGCCCTCGAATACGGCGAGCACGTCGCCGTTGTCGAACAGGCGAACGCATCTCCAGTACCGGGCGTGTTCGTAGTCGGAGTCGGCGTGGCGGTCGGGCCAGACGTCGAGGAAGCTCCGCTCCCACAAGTGCAGGACGTTCCCCTCCATGTCCATGAGTACCGCCCCCGGGAAATGACCGGACGTGTAGAGGTTCAGCCCTCGGTAGGCACGTGAAGCGTCGTGGACGGTAAGTCCCGTCACGGGCGGCGCCGGCTGCGAGCCGGTCAGATAGCCGATCGACCGGAGCCTCTCCACGTCGCGGAGCTGCTCCTCCGTCAGTTCTCCCCGAAGTGGATTCACGCGCGGCTCCGCCTCGCGCCAGCGCCCTTCCGGAGCCTCGCCGCTTTCGAGCGCCGCAGCGTCGCGGACCGCGGGACTGGCCGCGAGCGCGAGCGCGACGAGGACTGAGACGATGCGAGGAGCCGTGGTCAACTGCTACCTCCCTTCCAACCACTCGAGCGGGGAATCGGAGGGAAGCCTCGTCATCTCGAATATCGTCGCGATCAACCCGCCGGTCTGGCCAGCGCGAGCCGGGTTGAAGTACTCCCACACGATCTCACCCGCGGGCGTCACCTCGAAAGCGCGACCGTAGTCGGACTCCGTGATGAGCGTGTTGCCGTTGGGAAGACGCTGGTTGGCCCCGCCGGCGCCGGTGAAGAACGGGTGCTCGTTACTGCCGACGTACATCCATGCGATGTCCATGTTCGTCGGATCGTACTCCACGACCTTGGAGTCCCCGTAATGTCCCCTGTTGTCGAAGACCAGGAGATTGCCGTTGGGGAGCGGCGTCGGGTCGTGCTGCGCGAGCCACAGACCGAACTGCGTCCACACAACCTCCTCCAGTTCCACGTCGATGACCGCGATCGTGTCCAGCCGTCGGAACGACGTCAGGATGTTGCCCTTCTTGAACGCCGGTATCTTCGACTCCAGGCTCCCGTCGAGTATCTCCACGGCGTTCGTGTGGAAGATGTCCCCCTTCTTCTCCATGCCCGACGACTTGATGATGTTCGTGAAGCGGGACTTCTTGAGCGCGGAGAGAAGCGAGAACCGCTTGATCACATTCCCATCAGCATCGAGTATCGTGAGGAAGTCCTCGAGGATGGGGTCCCGATGGTTCAGCCAGCGCACGATATGCGCTTCTCTGGTCAGTACGAAGATGCGGCCGTCATCGGCCACCTTGAGATCATGGTGCTCGTTGCCCTGATGTGACCAGATGATGTTCGAGTCCTTGTCGAGCTTGACGAGCCCGAGACCCTCGTAGATCCCGAGCACGTCACCGTTGTCGAAGAGGTGAACGTAGCGCCATCGGTTGGAGCGGTCGGGTTCCAGGATGTCCGCCCTGCCCGGGAATGCGTCCAGGAACGCGCATCTCCACGTGTGGAGAATGTTCCCCTCCATGTCCATCAGTATGGCGCCTGGGAAATGCCCCGACGTGTAGAGGTTGTGGCCGCTCGACGCGCGCTCCGGATCG
>DAOWCM010000409.1 GCA_030639555.1 Candidatus Eiseniibacteriota bacterium
GGCTCGCCGTTTGATCTTGACATGTCCAGCGACGGCGCAAGATGCATCGTGGGCGGTAAGGCCGTTCACGCGAGGATAATGGGGAATGGCGGCAGACTGTACTGCTTCGACAGCAGCGATCCCACCGGCGTCGATGATCCAGAGATTGATGTGCCGGGCGCGTGCGTGCTGTTGCAGAACTACCCCAATCCCTTCAACCCCTCCACGGTCATCTCATACGACCTGCTGCAGGCGTCGGATGTGGAAATGAACATCTATGACCTGTCGGGAAGACGAGTGAAGACACTGGTCAGTGGGATTCAGGCGGCAGGGGCACATAGGGTGATTTGGGACGGCAGGAGCGACAAGGGAGAGGATGCGGCCAGCGGCGTCTACGTCTACAGCCTCGATGCCGGAGGTCATGTGCAAACGCGGAAGATGGTCCTGACAAAATAGAACGCCTCCGCGAGAGGACCCCACGCGGCAATCAGTCGGGCGGCTCATCGGCTCGCGCGCGGGGATGGTCACCGTGTCGCTTGACGGGGCACGGGACTCAGGTGTATGCTCCAAAGCACAACGTCTCACCGGGCGCCGAAAGGCCGCTAGGGGAAACCGGTCAAATGCCGGTGCTGTCCCGCAGCTGTAGTCGGCAATGAACCCCGTGAGTCACCCCGGAACAGAGGGCGTGGCCTCGCGGGAAGCAGGATGCCGAGAGCCAGAGTACCTGCCGGTGGGAACGTCCGTAGGTCCGTGGAAAGGCCTGTTGCGGACGTATGAGTTTGCCCTGTCGCAGTGCTCTGCAGTCTCTTCGGTTGTCCATCCTCCCAGCGAGCGAGAGGGGCGCTCTTCCCACCGGCGTGTTGCATGGGAGGAGCGTCTTGATGTTCGGCCCTCGCACAGCGCTCGCAGTGTCGATCTGCCTGCTGGTCTGTGTCTCCGCGACCGCCACAACGAAGATCCCGCCTGACGCTGCTGTGCTCACGGATGTCGTGGACACCCTGGACGTGATCGCGGATCGCCCGGACCCGTACGACGCGATACGGGAACTGTCTACGTTCGCCACCGTGCACGAGATCGGCGATGCACGCGGGGGAGTCGTCAGCGTCGCCGACGTCCTGGAGGAAGGCGCGGGCGTGGACGTGAAGCGCTACGGGGGCCTCGGGGCCTACAGCACCGCCTCCATTCGAGCCAGCTCTCCCGCGCAAGTCGAGATCTGCATGGATGGCGTACCGCTCAGGTCTCCGCAGTGGGGTGTCGTGAACCTGTCTGATCTGCCGCTCTCGAGTGTCGAACGGGTCGAGGTGTATCGGAGCGGCGCTCCTATTGGGCTTGGTGTCGCGGGAATCGGCGGCGTGATCAATCTCGTCACGCGGCCCGCGGGTGAGGACCTCCTCGGCTGTTCCGTCTCGACGGGCAGTCACGGGACGTTAGGCGCCGACATCCTGAAGGCGGGGCGGCTGCGCTCGGTCGGCTATCTCGCTTCGTTCCACCATCTGAGGAGCGAGGGCGATTTTACCTACGTCGATCATCACGGAACGCCGGAGACCACCGATGACGACGCGTTTGTCACGCGGGAGAACAATCAGTTCCAGCAATCGGGTCTGTTCCTGCGGATCGCGCCACCGTCGTTCAGGGGCTGGCGATTCGATCTCTCTGACGACCTCTTCGTGAAAGAGAGCGGCATCCCGGGAATCGAGAACGTGCACATCAAGAGCGCCCACTTCGATGTCCTCCGCAACATGCTCAGAGGTTCCATCGATTCACCTCTCCTTGCCGGGGGCGCGCTTGAGCTGCGGGCGACGGGCTTCCACCAACACCAGAGGGACCGCTTCTACAACCCGGACGACGAGGTCGGGCTCAGCCGGTCCGATACCGACAACAGAAGCACGGCCGCGGGAGTGAATCTCCTCGGTAGCCTGCACTGGTACCGCGGTCGCCAGGTGGTCCGTCTGTTCAGCGAGCTTCGGCGCGAGCGCTATATCCCGGAGGACATGAATCCGAACATCGGAGTCGGGTTCACTCGGAAGCGTCGGGTGACGACGCTGAACGCCGAGGATCGAGCTCTCCTCTGGGGCGAAAGCCTGGCGCTCGCGGTGGGGTACCACTACCAGGAGGCCGTGGACAACTACGCCGGTCCCGCCCCCTTCGGCGCGCCGCCTGCTCCGCTCGACGAACCACACTGGTCGGCCGCCCACGGACCGAGCCTCGGAC
>DAOWCM010000195.1 GCA_030639555.1 Candidatus Eiseniibacteriota bacterium
AACCTCACGTCCAGAGGAAACTATGTTCGATCTGAACGATCAGCAGAAAGAGACCCGCGCCTGGGCGCGCGAGTTCGCTGAGCGCGAGGTGCTCCCGCGCGCGGCCGAGATGGACCGAGCTGCCACCTACGACCGCGCCGTCATCGAGGCGATGTTCGAGGCCGGGCTCATGGGACTGCTTGTGCCCGAGCAGTACGGTGGGCGGGAGCTGAGTGTGCTCGAGTACGCGACGGCCGTCGAAGAGCTGGCGCGTTGCGACGCGAGCACCGCGCTCGTCATGTCCATTCACAGCTCGCTCGTGACCGCCCTCATCGCGGAGTTCGCCTCCGACGAGATAAAGGGCGCGGTGCTTCCCGATCTTGCCTCGAGGAAGGTCGGGGCGTTCGCCCTGACCGAGGAAGACCCCTCCGTCCCGACGAAGGCCGATCCTACGGGCGATGCGTTCACGGCCAACGGCACGAAGATGTACATCACGAACGGCCCGGTAGCCGACATCGTCGTGCTCTTCGCCGTGACCGGTGTGACCGAGACAGAGCGTGAGGGGAAGGTGAGGAAGCGCGACGAGGTAAGCGCGCTTCTGGTCGACACCGACCGGGCGGACGGCCTCACGCGGACGCAGATCGAGGGCAAAATGGGGCTGACCGCGGCCCCCGTGGGACGGCTCGTCTTCCGCGACGTGTCCATACCGGCGTCGCACCTCATCGGTGAGAGGGGCGAAGGGTTAAGGATGGCCATGAGCGTGCTGGACGCGGGGAGGATAGGCGCGGCGGCTATGGCGGTCGGCATCGGTCAGGCCGCGCTGGAAGCCGCGCGATCGTACGCCACGACACGCGTGACGGGAGGACGCCCCATAGCAAAGTTCCAGGCCGTGCAGCTTCTGGTCGCGGAGTCGGCGACCAGGCTGGAGGCGGCCCGTGCACTGACGTATCAGGCGGCTTCCGCCGCGGATCGCGGGGAGCCGATCTCGGAGCTAGCCGCGATGGCGAAGCTGTTCGCATCCGAGACCGCCTCGTTCGTGGCGTCGAACGCGCTGCAGGTGCACGGCGGCTCAGGTCTAGTGAAGGAGCTGCACCCCGTCGAGCGCTACTTCCGTGACGCGAGGGTGATGGAGATCATCGAGGGCACGTCAGAGATCCAGAAGCTGGTGGTGGCGGGGCACGAGCTCAAGGGGTAGAGGAGTCCATGGCGAACGTCAGAACCATGCTGGGCGATACCGAGCTGGTGAGCCTCGACGCGGGGCGGTTTCCCTACGACGGCGGAGCAATGTTCGGCGGCGTCCCCAAGGTCATCTGGGGCAACCTGACCCCGGTCGACGAGTTCAACCGCATCATTCTCACGCTCTCGCCGCTTCTCATTCGCGTGGGTTCCAGGAACATGGTCGTCGACGTCGGCTACGGCAGCAGACACACGAAGAAGGATCTCCAGATCTGGGGCTTCGACCCGGCGGTCACGGTCGTCACGGCGCTCGAGGCGGAAGGCCTCTCACCCGCCGACATCGACACCGTGATCCTCACGCACCTGCACGCCGACCACGCCGCGGGCTCGACGAGCGACGGGGCGGACGGCGTCGAGCCGACGTTCCCGAGCGCCCGTTACATCGTGAACGAGACCGAGTGGGAGGCCGCGAACAACCCTGACGCACGGAGCGCGGCTGCGTACAGGCCCGACGACTTCGTGCCGCTCGAACGCGCCGGGCTTATGGAACTGGTCGGCGACTCGCACGAGCTTGGCGACGGCGTCAGCGTCGGGCGCACGGGTGGACACACGGCCGGCCACATGGCGGTCTACATAGAGACCGACGCGGGCAAGGCCGTCTACCCGGCTGATCTCATCCCCACCAGACATCATGTCCGGGTGCCGTACATCGCCGGCATAGACCTGTTTCCCCTTGATGTGATCGAGAGCAAAAGGAAGATGCTGACGCAGGCCGTCGCCGAGGACTGGGTCGTCATTCTCGACCACGACGTCGCCGGCAACATCGGACGCATTGTCCCAGACGCGAAGGGCAGATTCGCCTTCAGAGACTAGAGAGGCCTGATACGGCGGGGATGGCGGGCGGATCTGAGCCCGTCCGTCTTGGCCGCGGGACCGAAGCGGCCCCGCGCACAGGAGGCCACCGAAGCCATGTCGAGAGAAGAGAAGTTCAGAGAGCTGGACGAGAGGCTGGAAGCTGCGCTCCTCGGTGGGGGAGCTGACCGGGTCGAGCGTCAGCACAAGGCCGGGAAGCTGACGGCGCGGGAGCGCCTGGACCTCCTGCTGGACGAGGGGAGCTTCCGGGAGATAGGCCCGTTCGTCACGCACCGTTGCACCAACTTCGGGATGGAGAAGAAGCTCATCCCCGGCGACGGCGTCGTGACGGGCTATGGGATGGTGGACGGGAGGCTGGTCTACGTCTTCGCGCAGGACTTCACCGTCTTCGGCGGGTCGCTCTCCATGGCACACGGCGAGAAGATCTGCAAGATCATGGACCTCGCCATGAAGAACGGAGCGCCGGTGGTTGGGCTGAACGATTCCGGCGGCGCCCGCATCCAGGAGGGCGTCTGGAGCCTGGCGGGATACGCGGAGTACTTCCTCCGGAACGTCCTCGCTTCGGGCGTCGTGCCGCAACTCTCGGTCATCATGGGCCCGTGTGCCGGAGGCGCGGTCTACTCGCCCGCGATCACCGATTTCGTCTTCATGGTCGACAAAACGAGCTACATGTTTCTCACGGGCCCCGACGTCATCAAGACCGTCGTGCATGAGGAAGTGACGCACGAAGAGCTCGGCGGCGCGTCCGTCCACAACTCGAGGAGCGGTGTCGGCCACTTTGCCCACGCGAGCGAGGCCGAGTCGCTGTCCGAGGTGCGGCGCCTGCTCTCGTTCCTCCCGTCGAACAACACCGAGGACCCGCCGCGGAAGGAGCCGACCGACGACCCAGACCGCCGCGATCCGGAGCTGGACGAGATCGTTCCCGAGAACCCGAACAAGCCCTACGACATGAAGGACGTCATCTCACACGTGGTCGACGACGGCGACTTCATGGAGGTGCACAAGGACTTCGCGAGGAATATGGTCGTTGGCTTCGCGAGGTTCGACGGGCGGCCCGTCGGCATCGTCGGCAACCAGCCCGCGGCGCTCGCGGGCGTTCTCGACATCGATTCGTCAGTCAAGGGCGCGAGGTTCGTTCGGTTCTGCGACGCGTTCAACATCCCCGTAGTGACTTTCACCGACGTGCCCGGGTTCCTCCCGGGGACGGGGCAGGAGTTCGGCGGGATCATCAAGCACGGTGCCAAGCTGCTCTACGCTTACTGCGAGGCGACCGTGCCGAAGATCACGATCATAACAAGGAAGGCTTACGGCGGCGCCTACGTCGTCATGAGCAGCAAGCACATACGCGGCGACGTCAACCTCGCGTGGCCGACCTCCGAGATCGCGGTGATGGGCGCCGAGGGCGCCGCCAACGTTCTCTATAGAAGAGAGCTCAAGGCGGCGGACGATCCGGCGAAGCTGCGCAAGGAACTGACGGACGAGTTCCTCGAGACATTCGGCAGCCCGTACGTAGCGGCCGCGGCAGGATTTCTCGACGCGGTTATCAAGCCGCGCGACACGCGGCCGGTCATCATAGATTCGCTGAGGATGCTGGCGAACAAGCGGGACAGCAACCCGCCGAAGAAGCACGGGAACATCCCGCTGTAGCCGGGCTTGCGTGTGCTGGCGAGGGGCACCCCCGCCAGCTCGGCAACCGACGCAGGGGACGCCAGCGGTCCCAAGAGGGTCGGACGGAGACACGATGTTCAAGAAGGTGCTCATAGCCAACCGGGGTGAGATCGCCGTCAGGGTCGTGAGGGCCCTGCGCGAGATGGACATTACCTCGGCCGTCATCTACTCCGAGGTCGACCGCACCTGCAGGCACGTCCGCTACGCCGATGAGGCCTACCTCATCGGCCCGCCGCTGCCCAGCGAGAGCTACCTCAAGATAGACGCGATCGTTGAGCTTGCGAAGTCGATTGGAGCGGAGGCCATTCACCCGGGTTACGGATTCCTCGCCGAGAACGCAGGGTTCGCGACCGCGTGCGAGAAGGAAGGGATAGCGTTCATCGGCCCCTCGAGCGAGACCATAGCGCTCGTGGGCGACAAGATGCAGGCGCGAAAGACAATGGTGGCCGCCGGTATCCCGGTAGTTCCCGGTGGTGACAGACCGCTCTTGAACCTTGCAGAGATGGAGGCCGAGGCCGAGCGCATCGGCTTCCCCGTCATGATGAAGGCCGCGGCCGGCGGTGGCGGGAAGGGCATGCGCGTCGTCCGCGAGAAGTCCGAGCTTCCGTCCGCGGCGAAGGCCTCACGCTCCGAGGCGGGGTCGGCGTTCGCAGACGACCGCATCTACCTCGAGAAGCTCATCGAGAACCCGCGCCACGTTGAGTTCCAGATCATCGCTGATTCACACGGCAACATCGTCCACCTGGGCGAGCGCGAGTGCTCGATCCAGCGTCGTCACCAGAAGCTCGTCGAGGAGTCGCCGTCGGTGGCGCTCACGCCCTCGCTTCGCGCGAAGATGGGGGAAGCCGCGGTGGAGGCGACCCGGGCGTCGGGCTATGTCAACGCCGGGACCGTC
>DAOWCM010000042.1 GCA_030639555.1 Candidatus Eiseniibacteriota bacterium
CATGGCGTCCCTCTGGCGTCTGTCGAAATCCCTTGCGGCGTTTATGCCCCTGAGCTTCAGAAGGTAGTTCAGAGCGATGACCTCTGAGATAACGATGATGTTCTTGCCAAGAACCAGAGGAAGTGTGACCGCGGGTATCTCGACACCGAGGATCTCCGACGTGTCCTCCTCAAAACCCAACCGTTCGTAGTCAGAGAGGTCGGACCACACCGCGAGTTTCACCTCCACCTCGATGCGCTTCCGCTGTCTGAACGCCTTCGTGCCGAACATCGCCTGCACGTCGATGATCCCGACACCTCGGATCTCCATGTGGTTCCGCAGAAGCTCGCTGCTGTAACCTATCAGATAATCTCCCCGCGTGCGCATGACGCAGACAACGTCGTCCGCCACGAGCCTGTGCCCGTTCGCCACGAGGTCGAGCCCGCACTCGCTCTTGCCTATGCCGCTCTTCCCGGTGAAGAGGAGCCCCACCCCGTGCACGTCCACGAGCGTGCCGTGAACGATCTTCTGGGGCGCGAGCAGGTCCTCCAGTTCAGAAGCGAGTTCCCTCACCAGTCGTTCGGAGGTGAGAGGCGTCGTGAAGACGGGGACGCCGCGCGAATTCCCCAGCTCTACCAGGAGCGGGGGCGGCGCGAGGCCGTCCACAACGATGACGCACGGCACGGGCGGACTGCACAGCCGCGCGAGCGAGGCCTCACGCACATCCTCCGTGAGTGAATCGATGTAGCTCACCTCGCGCGATCCGAGGACCTGCACGCGGTCGGCGCGGAATCCCTCGGCGAACCCCGCCAGGAGGAGGCCCGGCAGACAGACGTTGCTGTCTCCAATGACCCCGCCCGACACTTCCGGCTTCGTGACCCTTGAGAGGGACAGACGCTTCCCCATTCGGGCAGCGAGCGATTGAGCCGTGAGTTCTTCAGTCACATTCGTGCCTCCTGCAGAAGCCGGTGCGCACTCCCCTACTTCGCCGGCTCAACCAGCCCGTAATCACCGTCGCCCCGACGATAGATAACGTTGACCTTATCCGTCTCCGAGTTCATGAAGACGAAGAAGGCCACCTGAAGCTCCTCCAGTTCGCTGAATGCCTCGGCGGGTGTCATCGCCTCCGACGCGAGCCTCTCGGGCACAATGCCAAGCTCGTCCAGAGACACACCGCCCGACACCATGGCCACGTCGGCCGTCGCATCCACGCCCTTGTGGTGCCTGACGCGCTCCTTGTATTTCCGTATCTGTCGCTCCACCTTCTCGATCGAGCGATCGAAAGCGGATCTCATGTCGTCCGCCGCCTGCTCGCTGGAGATCACAGCCCGAGACGCATGCACGGTGACATCCGCGATGCAGCGGTGCCCTTCGGTCTGCAAGACGACGTGCGCCTCATCCACGCGATCGAAGTAGTGCGCCAGGCGCGATACTTTGTCGTCGACGTACGTTCTCAACGCAGGCTCCAGTTCACAGTTCCTGCAGGTGACCGTGATCCTCATGCTCGCTCCTTTCCTCGCACGCTGTTCAAGAGCACGTGGCTCCGCTTCCCCAGCGCCGCCACCGCCTCGTGAGCCCTGTACGAACTCCTGATGAACGGTCCTGCCGATGCCCACCTGAATCCCATCGCCAGACACTCCACAGCCAGCTCGTCGAATTCCTCCGGTGCCACAAAGCGCGCCACGGGATGGTGCTCGGCGGACGGTCGAAGGTACTGACCTAGACAGATGATCTCGACGCCGGCCGCCAGCACGTCGGCAAGAGCCCGCCCGAGTTCCTCCCGTGTCTCCCCCATGCCCAGCATGAGCCCCGACTTGACGAGTGCCCCCGAGGACGAGCCCGCGGCTCGCGACAGGACCTCGAGTGAACGCCCGTATCCCGCGCCCTTCCTGACCGCGGGATACAAGCGCTCGATCGTCTCGACGTTGTGCCCGAATACATCGGGACCGGCCGCCAGTACCGTCTCTACCGCGTCCGGCGAGCCCGCGAAATCAGGCACCAGCACCTCGATGCCGGCGCGCGGGTCCGCCCTTCTGATCGCCTGGACGGTCGCCGCGAACTGCGCCGCTCCTCCGTCCGGAAGGTCATCCCGCGTCACCGACGTCACCACCACGAAATCGAGCCCGAGCGTCGTGGCCGCCGAGGCCACCTCATCGGGCTCAGCTGGGTCGACCGGGACGGGGCTCCCGTGAGAGACCGCGCAGAACCCGCAGTCACGCGTACATCGATCTCCCAGGATCATGAAGGTCGCCGTGCCCCGTGAGAAGCAGTCGACGCGGTTCGGGCACCTCGCCTCGTCACACACGGTGTTCACGCGATGCGACTTGAGCGTCTCCCGAACCAGCCTCGTCTCCGCAGGATCGGCCATGGGCTTGGTCAGCCAGGCCGGAAGGCGCGCCCCGGTCTTCACTCGACGTCTATCCTCCCCAGCCTGTACCCTGGCGCCACGATGGCGTCTTCCTGCGCCAGTATCTCGGCCAGAGTTCCCGTGTGACGGGATATCACCGCCAGCGCGGTTTTGTCCTCGACCGACTCCACGACGAGCAGCTCGTCGCCCTCGTGCACAGCAGCACCCGCGTCCACCTTCCAGTACGAGATGGCGAATTCGCTTGCGTCACTCTCGGTCGTCTCCAGAATGATGTCTTTGAGCACGTCCGTCAGCCCCCGGGTCCGTCAGATCTCCTTGCGGAGACCCGCCCTCAGGATCTTCATCTGGTCGCGGTACTTGGCCACGGCACGCCGGGAGATCGTGAAGCCCATGTTCTTGAGCTCCTCCGCGACTTTCTGGTCCGAGAGCGGCTTCTTCTTGTCCTCCTTGCTGATTATCTCCTGCATGGCGTCGCGCACCGCCTTGGAGGCAACCGCGCCGCCGTCCTTCGTCCGTATGCCGCTCGAGAAGAAGTACTTCAGCTCGTAGGTCCCGCGGGGCGTCTGCACGTATTTCCCGCGCGTGACGCGGCTGACCGTCGACTCGTGCATACTGACGTCATCGGCGATCTGCTGCAGTGTGAGAGGTTTGAGGGCAGAGACGCCCTTGTCGAAGAAACCCCGCTGCGCCCGGAGAATGCTCTCGGTCACGCGGACCATCGTCCGGCGGCGGTTCTCGATGCTCTGCACGATCCACCGCGCGGCCTTGAGCTTCTTGGAGATGAACTCCCTCTCCTCTGAAGCGGCGCCGGATGAGAGTATCCTGCGGTAGGTCGGGTTGATCCGCACTCGCGGGACGTCCTGGTCGTTGAGGTAAACGATGAAGTCACCGTCGATCTCATCGATCACGAGATCCGGCGTAATGTAGCCCGGATCGCTGGCCACGGGGTCAATGCGAGGTCTGGGGTCGAGTTTCGCCACCTCACCGATCGCCTCGCGGAGTTCGTCCGTCGAGACGGACAGCTTCCGGCGGATCGCGTCGTACCTGCACGACTTCAGTTCGTCGAAGGAGGTCGAGACCACCCGCGCCGCCAGCGTGTCCCCGAGCCCCTTGCGCTGCAGTTGGAGAAGCAGGCACTCTTCGATTGTGCGTGCCGCTATCCCCGCGGGGTCGAGCGCCTGTACGAACGCCAGCGCCTTTGCAACCCTCTCGACGTCGACCTTGAGCGCAGCCGCGATCTCCTCGAGCGTGTCGTTGACGTAGCCGTACGAGTCCAGTTCGTCGATGATGTACTCGGCAATACCGATGAGCGCGTCGTCTTCACACTCCATGTGAAGCTGGTGTTTCAGCTCGTCCTCAAACGTCGCCACGGCCACCGGAACGCGCTCAAACCGGTCGTCATCGTCGTCTCTCGCGAAGTTCTGTCCGTACGCGTGGGAGTAGACATCGTCAAGGTAGTCGTCCCAGTCGAGATCTTCGGCGGACTCGTCCTTCTCCTCGGAGCTCTCGGCCTTCTCCGCCTCAGGTTCCGCCGCTTCATCACCCTGCCCCTCGTCCGCGGTCCCCTCCTTCTCCTCGGCCCCCTCCTTCTCCTCGGCGCCTTCCTGTTCCGACTCGTCCTTCTCGAGCTCCGCCTCCTCATCCTCGAGACGATCGAGCAGCGGGTTCTGCAGCAGCTCCTGCTTGAGGAACTGCTCCAGCTCGAGCGTCGATACCTGGAGGATCTTGAGCGCCATCTGCAGCCGTGGAGTCATCACCAGCTGCTGCGACATCCTCATGTGAAGCCCGTGCTTAAGATCCATCAGAGTCCCCCTCTGCCCGTTGATCCTCGGGCCACTCCTGATTCGCCGCGGAAGGGGCTCCGCGTGGAACCCGGCTCCTGAAGTACTCGGAATTCAGCTAGAGACGGAAGCGCTCTCCAAGATACAGTTTCCGTGCCTCTTCGTTCGACGCCAACTCGGCGGCATTTCCAGACAATAAGATTTCACCCTCGTACATGACATAGGCTCTGTCGGTTACCGACAACGTCTCGCGGACGCTGTGGTCGGTGATCAGGATTCCTATCCCTCTGTCCCTGAGCTTCCTGATGATCGCCTGAATGTCCTGCACCACTATCGGGTCGATGCCGACGAACGGCTCGTCGAGAAGCAGAAAGGCCGGTCGTGTCACCAGTGCGCGTGTTATCTCCACGCGCCGTCGCTCTCCTCCGGAAAGCGTATCCGCCGAGCGGTCCCGAAACTCCTCGATACCGAGTTCGCCGAGGAGTTCGGTCAGTCTCTCTTCACGCTCCGACCGGGTCCCGCCGAGCGTCTCGAGGATGGCATTGATGTTCTGCGCGACGGTCAGTCCCCTGAAGATGGACGACTCCTGCGACAGATAACCCACGCCCATCCGGGCCCGCCGGTACATCGGCAGCCTGGTGATCTTCTTCCCGTCGAGGAGAACATCGCCCCCGTCGGGCGTCAGCAGCCCGACTATCATGTGGAACGTCGTCGTCTTCCCCGCACCGTTGGGACCCAGCAGCCCGACGACCTCACCTCGCTCAAGACTGAGCTCTACCCTGTCGACAACCGTACGGCGACCGTACCGCTTCACCAGCCCGACCGCGCTGAGCTTCTGAGGCGTGGACGCGCCATGACCGTTTCCCGCTCTTTCACTCCTCCTCGACAAGCTCCCCCTCCGGCGTCCGGACGAACGCCCTGAAGCCGCTCTTCACCTTGATGTTCTTGAGGTCGGGATCGGCCTCTACCCCGACACCGGTCATCACGTCGTCGCCCTTCGTCACGCGGACGGGGCGGTCCGACTCAACCTTCCCCTTGCGCTCATTCCACGTGAGCTTATCGGTCGTCAGGATGGTCCCGTCCGCCGCGTACACGACGACATCGCCCGTGACCTCCATGTCGTTAGTCCGGCGGGCCAGAACGCCCTCGTTCGCGGTCAGCGTCGAGCGGACCTCACCGTCCTCATCGAAGAAGTCGACTCGCAGGTCGATCATCTCGATGCGGTCCGCTTCGTTGAAGACAAACGCGTGCGCCGCGGAGATGGACCAGACCTTCGATCCTTCGCGCGTCTGCGTCAGCGTGAAGCCGTCTATCTCCTGGTCGGCGAGCGTCCGGGACCTCCCGGACCCGCCACCCTCATCGCCACCGCACCCACTCAGCAGCAGCGTGAGTGCGACAATGGCGGCCGAAGTGAAGGCGGACGACAACTTCATTGGGCTTCCGTTCCTGAGACGGGCGATCCCGTCTCTCCTGGCAGAACACCACTGACAACCTCTGACGCGCGCCTCTAATATACCCGAGAAGGACCCCGTCCTCAAGGCGTCCCGCCAACTGCAGAGAAACCCGCTGAAACCTCTTACGGCTGGAGAATAGCAGAATGCTGAATGGGGGGTCAACAGGGAGCCGCACACGAGAGGGACTAGCCCACCGCGCGCAGACAATCATGGATGTGAATCACTCCCTCGGGGCACCCGTCGTCGTTCACGATGATGAGGGAGGTGATGGGGCTCGGGGTGTTCGTTTCCATCCTTTCGAGCGCATCGGCCACGAGTTCGTTCTTGCCCACGGTCCTGGGGGCCGGCGTCATGACGTCGCCCACGCGTGCGTTCAGGATGTCGGTTCTTCCGATGACGATGCGCTTGAGGTCTCCGTCGGCGACGATGCCCACGAGCCTGCCCGCGGCGCCGACCACCGTGGTGAGCCCGAGCCGCTTGCCCGCTATCTCGACGATGGCGTCCCTCATGAGGGCGTCCTCGGACACGACAGGAAGAGCGTCCCCAGTGTGCATGACATCCCTGACCCTGAGAAGAAGCCTCCTCCCCAGAGAGCCCGCCGGGTGGAACGAGGCGAAGGCGTCCCGATCTATTTCCTTCTCCGAAAGAACCGCAACGGCGAGCGCATCGCCCAGAGCCAGCGCCACCGTCGTGCTGGCCGTTGGAACGAGGTCCATCGGACACGCCTCACGCTCGACGCGCGCATCCACGACGATGTCAGCCCTGGACGCCAGCGTAGATCCGGCGCCTCCGGTGATCGCGACGATCGTGACGCCGATCTCACGGAAGTGCGGAAGCAGCTGGAGCAGCTCCTCACCCTCACCGCTCTTGGAGACAGCCAGCACCACGTCCCCCTTGCTCACCATGCCCACGTCGCCGTGCGCCGCGTCCGCCGGGTGCAGGAAAAAGGCCCTGGTCCCAGTGCTCGCCAGCGTCGCGGCTATCTTGCGCGCCACGAGCCCGGACTTCCCCACACCGCAGACGATCACGCTGCCGGGTGACTCCACTACTGCGCGGACCGCCGCGACGAAGGCGTCGTCGATGCGGTCGACCAGCCCGCCGATCGCGTCGCGCTCCACCTCGAGGACCTCACGTCCGGTCCGGAGCAGCTCCTCATCCGAGAGGCTGCGGCTTCCCGCTGTCCTGGGTGTGTCGGTGTTCTTCGACAAGAGGGTGTCTCCAACGTCCCACGCGCCCCGGCCCCGCAGGCACTCCAGCCTCGCACACGTCCCGGCCCCGCAGACACTCCAGCCTCGCACACGCCACGGCCCCGCAGGCGACCGTGTCAGATGCTCGCCAGGAACTCCTCGACCACGTCCGTCCAGTCGCCCCTGGCCTTGAGGATGGCCTCGACCGTCTCGCGCACCGCCCCACGACCGCCCGGAGCTTCGGTGACGTGCGGGGCCGACTCCAGAAGGTCCGAGCACGCGTCACCGACCGCGACGCCTATCCCGACCTCCCGTATCGACGCCATGTCAACGAGATCGTCGCCGACGTAGGCTATTGCCGAAAGCTCAACACCGTGCCGTTCGGCGATCTGGCGCACGACGTCGAGCTTCTGCTGCTCACCCTGGTAGACCTCACGGACGCCCAGCATCTCGGCACGGCGCTCGACGATCTCGGACACGCGCGCCGACAGGAAGACGACCTGGACACCTGCGAACTGCGCGACCATGATCCCTATGCCGTCCCGAACCGAGAACTCCTTGATCTCCTCACCCGACGCACCCAGCACGAGATGCGCGTTGGTCAGCACACCGTCCACGTCAAGGATCAGAAGCTTAATGCCGGTCGCAACGCCCTTGTCGAACGCCAGCACGGCACTATCCTCCCATCGCGCGAACGGCGCGGGCGACCGTGAGAACACCCTCAAGGACCGGGCGCAGCTCCGACAGTGGGATCATGGAATGAGCATCGGACAGGGCCGATTCAGGACTGGGGTGCGTCTCCAGGAACAGAGCGTCTCAGCCGGCCGCGCACGCGGCCCTCGCGAGAACGGGCACGAACGCAGGTTCGCCCCCGGACACGCCCGAGGCCGCTCCGGGCAACTGCACGCTGTGGGTAGCGTCAAAGACCACGGGGCAACCGAAGCTCCTCATCGTCTCGATGGAGCGCATGTCCACAACGAGATTGTGATAGCCGAACGTCGTTCCGCGCTCCGTCAGCAGGACGCGATCGTTCCCGGCGGCCGCCGCCTTCGCGACGACCCGCTCCATGTCACCCGGGGCCATGAACTGGCCCTTCTTGATGTTCAGTGGAAGCTCCGTCCGCGCCGCTTCTTCGAGCAGACGGGTCTGCCTGCACAGGAACGCCGGTATCTGTATCGCGTCCAGCACTTCCGACGCCGGTCCCACCTCACCGCGCTCGTGAACGTCCGAGAGCACCGGGACGCCCAGTTCGCTTCTGACGCGGTCGAGCGCACGGAGCCCCGGCTCGAGCCCCGGTCCCGCATATGAACCCGGAGAGAGCCTGTTGTCCTTGAGGTACGACGACTTGAAGACAAACGGCATCTCCAGTTCGGTGGCCAGTTCGCCGACGCGTCCGGCTACCTCGAGGATGAGTTCTTCGCTCTCGATGACGCACGGTCCTGCGATGAGAACCAAAGGCCTGCCGTCGCCGATCTCGACATCGCCGATGCTAACCACGCGACCTGCCATCTACCTTGCTCCCCGCGGCGTGCTCCAGCGGTTCGGTCCCGCCGCTCGATCTGTGCCCTGACGACCCCGCGTCCTCACCCGTCTTGTGGGCGAGCGCGGCCCTCACGAACTCCCTGAACAGGGGGTGAGCCACACCGGGACGCGAACGGAATTCCGGGTGGAACTGACAACACACGAACCACGGATGGTCCGCGAGCTCCACCATCTCCACAAGGTCGGCGCTCAGGTGGATCCCGGATGAGAGGAGTCCACTGGATTCGAGCTTGCTCCGAAACTCGTTGTTGTACTCGTATCTGTGGCGGTGCCGCTCCCGCACGTCGCTCTCCCCGTAAACCTCGTGCGCCCGCGTGCCCTCCACAATGTGGCAGTCGTAGCCGCCCAGCCGCATCGTACCCCCCATGTTGACCACCGACTTCTGCTCGGGAAGCAGGTCGATGACCGGGTAGGCGGTGTCCGGGTCGAACTCGGTCGAGTGCGCCGCCGTGAGCCCGCACACGTTCCGCGCGAATTCGATCACCGCGCAGTGCAGGCCCAGACATATGCCGAAGTAGGGCACGCCCTCTCTCCGCGCATAGCCCGCCGACTCTATCTTCCCCTCGATGCCGCGCTCGCCGAAACCGCCGGGGACCAGCACCCCGTGGCAACCCTCGAGCGCACCGGCCGCGTCTCCCGCCCGCTCAATCTCCTCGACGTCCACCCAGACCAGGTTGACCCTGGCGTCGTTCTCCACTCCCGCGTGCGCGAACGCCTCGGTGATGCTCTTGTACGAGTCCTGGAGGTCGATGTACTTGCCGCAGATGGCGATGGACACCTCGCGCGAGGGGCTGGTCACTCGCCCGACTACCGACTCCATCCTGCTGAGGTCGGCGGGGCCTGCGTCGATGCCCAGCTTCTCCAACACGATCCTGTCGAGCCCATCCTCGTGGAACCTCAGCGGCACCTCGTAGATCGACGGCACGTCGCGCGCGTCGATGACCTCGCCCATCTCGACGTTGCAGAAGAGGGCGATCTTCCTCTTGAGATCGTCGGTCAGGGGACGTTCGGTCCGGCAGAGGAGGATGTCAGGCTGGATACCGATATCACGAAGCGCCCGCACGCTGTGCTGCGTCGGCTTGGTCTTCAGCTCACCCGCGGTCTTGATGTACGGAACGAGGGTCAGGTGAATGAACAGCACGTTCTCCTTCCCCTTATCAAGCCGCATCTGACGGATGGCCTCGAGGAACGGGAGGCTCTCGATGTCGCCGACCGTGCCCCCGATCTCCGTTATGAGGACGTCGATGCCGCCGCTCAGGGCAACTTTGTCGATACGCTCCTTGATCTCGTTCGTCACGTGAGGGATGACCTGAACGGTCCCTCCCAGATAGTCGCCGCGCCTCTCCTTCGATATGACGGCCTCGTAGATCTGGCCGGCCGTGATGTTGTTGTCCCGTCCGAGTTCCTTCCCCACAAAGCGTTCGTAATGCCCGAGGTCCAGGTCCGTCTCCGCCCCGTCGTCCGTGACGAACACCTCACCGTGCTGGAACGGGCTCATCGTACCGGGGTCGACGTTCAGATAGGGGTCACACTTCTGCAGCGTGACCGACAACCCCCTGCTCTCGAGAAGGTACCCAATGGACGCAGAGGCAATGCCCTTCCCCAGAGCGGATACCACGCCACCCGTAACGAAGATGTACTTTGGCATCGTGCCAACGCTCCTTTGCGGAGATATGTGAGGAGGAAAGCCCCGTCAGGAATCACAAGGCGCTCATGCGCCTCTCGACCAGGGCGGCGTCCGCTGGCCTGTCGACCGACAGCGTCTGCCGCTCGGTCAGGGCCAGGCCGATTGCCATGCCGTTCTCGACTGCCCTGAGCTGCTCCAGGGATTCCCGGAGCTCCAGAGCCCCTCTCGGGAACGAAGCGAATCGCTCAAGCGCCGCGCGCCGGAAGCAGTATATCCCAACGTGATGGAGATACAAAGAGCTAACGCCGGTCGATTCGGAGATGTATGGCACCGGAGATCGAGAGAAGTAGAGGGCCCTTTCGCCACGCCCGGCGACCACTTTGACGACGTCCGGACTCCGGTAGCCCTCCTCGTCGTCCGCTCTGAAGGCCAGCGTCGACAGGTCGGCCTCTGCGTCCGCGGCGAGAACCTCTACCGTCCGATCGATGTCCGCGGGGTCAATCATCGGCTGGTCCGCCTGGAGGTTGACGACCACGTCCGCCATGACATCGCGGACGGCCGCCGCCACGCGGTCACTCCCGGTCGCGCACGGCTCCGTGACCATTACAACCCGGCCCCCGAACAACGACACCGCCTCTTCCACCTCCGCGCTGTCTGTTGCGACCATTACCTCATCGACGCTGGAAGCCTCGGCCAGCCTCTCGTACACGTGCTGCACGAGCGGTCTTCCGCCGACCGGCGCGAGCACCTTCCCCGGGA
This sequence comes from Candidatus Eiseniibacteriota bacterium, assembly GCA_030639555.1. Taxonomy (GTDB): domain Bacteria; phylum Joyebacterota; class Joyebacteria; order Joyebacterales; family Joyebacteraceae; genus JALGZG01. Next base: position 10,698 of record DAOWCM010000042.1, read on the forward strand.
ATCGCATGGAACCGAGGCGTGCAGGAATGATCCCGACGACGTGTCCGCGCGCCAATTGCCCTCCTGTATCTCTACTCGTAGTCGAGGACCACGACTTTCGGCGTGCCCTCGAGATCGCTTGCGCCGATTTCCACGGTCGTGCTGCCCGCGCGCTCGACGCGCTCCATCAGCTTCAGGAAATCATCGACCGGCTGGATCGGGAAGCCCAGCGCGTCCGTCTTGTAGTGCATCGGGATGATAATCCTCGCCCCGAGCGCCTCGGCCGTCCTCTTGGCCTCCTCCGGACCGATCGTGTAGTACCCGCCGACGGGCGCCAGCAGAACATCCACGGTCCCGAGGGCCGCTACGTCTTCCTCTGAGAGGATGTGTCCAAGGTCACCGAGGTGCCCCACCTTCACACCGTCGACCTCCATCACGTAGATGTTGATGCGCCCCCGCTCCTGCCCCTTGCTCTCGTCGTGGAAG
>DAOWCM010000104.1 GCA_030639555.1 Candidatus Eiseniibacteriota bacterium
GGTCACCTCACTGACGCTGTAGACCTGCTCGTCCTGTCTCTCACGCATGTCTGTCATCCCAGCGGGGTATGGGAGGGGCCGGCGGTCACTACTTCCGAGCGGCCGCATTCTCGGCCGCGACCACCACGCTTCTCAGGAGAAGCGCCGTGGTCAGAGTGCCCACGCCGCCGGGCACGGGCGTTACGGCAGACGCCAGCCCGGTCATCTCGTCAAAGGCCACATCGCCGACCAGGCGATAGCCCTTCTCGCTTTCCGGATCGTCAATCTGGTTGACGCCGACATCGACAACGACGGCGCCCTCCGAGATCATGTCGCCTCGTATCGCTCCTGGGCGCCCCATGGCCGCCACGACGATATCGCCCCGTCGCGTGTGCAGCGCCAGATCGGTCGTCCCCGTATGGCAGACGGTGACCGTGGCGTTCCCTCGCTCGGACTTGCGCAGGAGCAGATTCGCCAGGGGCTTCCCCACGACGGTGCTGCGCCCGACGATCACGACGTGCTTGCCGGGCACGGCGATCTCGTGGCCGCGCAGCATCTCGAGCACGGCCAGCGCCGTGCACGGGGCGAACGTCTCGCGCCCGGTCATCAGAAGACCCAGGGAGTAGGTGGTCGCGCAGTCGACGTCCTTCTCCGCGGCTATCTCCTCCACTACCTGCTGGGTGATCCCGTCTGGAAGGGGCTGCTGCACGATGATCCCGTGCACGGTTGCATCCAGGCTCAGTACCCGGATCGCCGACGCGACACCCTCTGCACCGTCGGACGAGTCCAGTTCGACGAGACGTGTCACGACGCCCAGCTTCGCCGCGGCGCGCTCGATGCTGGCGGAGTAGTACGTGGATGCGGGGTCGTCCCCGACCAGAACGACGGCCAGAGTCGGATCGAACGGAAGAGCCGCGGCGCGACGCCCGACGTCGCGCCTGATCCCGACCGCGACCGGCTTACCCTTGAGAAGGACTGTGTCCACAGGCGACCTCCGCTGGGACAGTGCCGCCTCCGCTGAGGAAGGCGGCGAGCTACTCCTCGTGATGCGCGACCACGCGCTCGATGCTGATGGCCGCGCCCGTTTCCTCGTTGATGTCGACTAGAACAGCATTGAGAATCGCCGGACCTTGCCCGACTTCGTAGCGTCGAGGCACGCCCATAAGAAAGCGCTCCAGAGCGACCTCCGTCATCATTCCGATCACGGAATCCGCGGGACCAGTCATGCCGACATCGGTGATGTAGGCCGTGCGGCCGGTCAGCAGTCGCTCGTCCGCCGTCTGTACATGCGTGTGCGTGCCGAGGACACACGAGGCGACTCCTGCCAGGTAGAGGCCCAGAGCTATCTTCTCTGATGTTGCCTCGGCGTGGAAATCCACCACGACGATGGGAGTTTCCTTCTTGACGGATTTCACAAGCTCCAGCCCCATGCGGAATGGGCAATCCAGAGACTTCATGAAAGCACGCCCCTGCAAGTTGACCACGCCCACTTTCGCTCCAGAGGGAGACACGTAGACCCCGACCCCCCGACCAGCAACGCCCGCGGGGTAGTTGGCAGGACGAAGAACACGTTCGCACTCATCAAGAAAGGGAACCCCCTCGGGTCGGTCCCAGCTGTGGTCCCCCCCCGTCAGCACATGGACCCCGGCGTCCAGGAGCTCCATCGCAGCTCGCTCCGTGATACCCAATCCGCCCGCCGCGTTCTCACAGTTGGCGATCGTGAAGTCCACACCGTGCACCTCGACCAACCCGGGCAGAAGTGCGACCAGTGCACGCCTGCCCGTGCGCCCGACTATGTCCCCAATGAAGAGGATCCTCAACAACGGCTCCCGTCAGTTGTCGAACCGCCGTACCTAAGTCCCTACTTGGCGTAGTCGACGGCGCGTGTCTCCCGAACGACGACGACCTTAATCTGCCCCGGGTACTTGAGTTCGGCCTCTATCTTTCTCGCCACGTCCGATGCGAGCGCCTCGGCGCGCGCATCGTCGATCTTGCGGTGCTGGACCATGATCCTGATCTCGCGCCCCGCCTGGATCGCGTACGACCTCTCGACGCCCTGGAAGCTGCTCGCTATGGACTCGAGCTTCTCGAGGCGCTTGATGTATGTCTCGAGGGTCTCTCGCCTCGCGCCGGGCCTCGCGCCGGACACCGCGTCCGACGCCTGCACCAGCACGGCGATCATCGAGGTCGGCTCGACGTCCTCGTGGTGCGACTCGATGGCATTGATCACGATATCTTCTTCGCTGTAGCGCCGGGCCAGCTCAGCACCGAGAGCGGCGTGAGTGCCTTCCATGGTCTGGTCGACGGCCTTGCCGATGTCGTGCAGGAGGCCCGCTCTCTTGGCGACCGCCACGTCGAATTCCAGCTCACCGGCCATCAGCCCGCAGAGGTACGCGACCTCCTTGGAGTGCTGAAGCATGTTCTGCCCGTAGCTGGTACGATAGCGGAGCCTGCCCAGAAGCTTGACCAGCTCCGGCTTCAGGTCGTGGATGCCGACGTCGAGGCACGCCTCCTCGCCCAGCTCGACTATGTGCTCGTCCAGCTCCTTGGACACCTTGCTGACAACTTCCTCGATCCGCCCGGGGTGAATCCTGCCGTCGGTTATCAGACGCTCGAGCGCGAGCCTCGCGACCTCACGCCTCACGGGATCGAAGCCCGAGAGAATGACGGCCTCCGGTGTGTCGTCGACGATAACGTCGATGCCGGTCGCGGTCTCGAAGGCCCGGATGTTCCTGCCCTCGCGGCCGATGATGCGGCCCTTCATCTCATCACCCGGGAGGTTGACGACCGACACGGTCGACTCGACCACGTGGTCCGCGGCACACCTCTGGATGGCGAGCGTCAGGATCTCGCGCGCCTCCTTGTCGCCCTGCCTGCGCGCCTCGTCCTTGATGTCCTTGATCATGCGCGCGGCCTCGAGCCTCGCGTCGCTCTCCATGTTCTTGATCAGAAGTTTCTTCGCGTCGTCGCGATTCATGCCCGCGATCCGCTCGAGCCTCTCGTTCTGGTCGTCGATGAGCCTGGAGAGCGTCTCGGTGCCCTCGGCGACCTGAGCCTCGGTCTTCCTCACCTCTCCGGTCAGCGTGTTCAGCTCCTGCTCCTTCTTGTCCAGGAACTCGACCTTCCGGTTGAGGTTCTCCTCACGCTTCTCCACGGACCTCTGGAGTTTGTCGACCTCGGACCTCGTCGACTGCGTGTCCTCTTCAAACTTGGCCTTGGCTTTGTACCACTCGTCCTTGGCCTCGAGCACGGCGGCCTTCTTCTGGGTCTCGCCTTCCCGCTGAGCCTCCCTGACAATCTTCTCGGCCAGTTCCTCGGCGCTGACGATCTTGCTGCGATCGACCAGCCTCCTCGCGAACCAACCCGCGAGGAAGACGCCAACGCCGATGAGAAACATTATGACTACAGATACCAGGTTGTTGTCCATGTACGCCTCACCCTCCCATCTATGTTAATTGCGGTCCCTTGAGCCTCTCGTCCGCCTGGAGCCGGAGGAACCTATGTCCTTCTCCTCCGTTGGGGCGGACGTGAGAGCGCCGTCCCACTCCTTCAGGCGCTCCCGGACCTCCCTCTCATAGCCGCGGTTGCCGGGGCGGTAGTAGCATCGACGCTCCGGCATGTAGTCCTGGGCGCGGCCCTCGGCCTCGGAGGCAGGCAGGTGATAGCCCTCTCCGTGCCCCAGCCGCTCCGCCCCCCTGTAGCTTGCGTCCCTGAGGTGATTGGGAACTTCAAACGCCACCCCGTTCACGATGTCCTCAGAGGCCCTCGCGATCGCGTCCGCGCAGGTCCTGCTCTTCGGCGCGGTCGCGAGGTAGACCGTCACCTCGGCGAGTGCGTATCTCGCTTCCGGCATCCCGAGCATCTCGACGGCCCGCGCCGCCGCGACAGCAACCCCCAGCGCGCCGGGGTCGGCTAACCCTACGTCCTCCGACGCTGCGATCACCAGCCTGCGGGCGATGAACCTCGGGTCCTCCCCACCCTCCATCATTCTCGCGATCCAGTGCAGCGCGGCGTCCGGTTGTGACCCCCTGATGCTCTTGATGAGCGCCGAGGCCACGTCGTAGTGCGAGTCGCCGTCCCTGTCGTATCGGATCACACGCTGACGCAGACACTCCTTAGCAGCGTCCAGTCCGATCCTGATGACGCCGTTCCTGTCCGCCGGCGTCGACAGCACCGCCAACTCGAGAGCCGCCAGGGCCTTCCTCGCGTCTCCCAGCGAGTTGTCAACCAGGTGGCCGAGCGCCGCGTCCGCCAGCTCCACCCTGTAGTCTCCCAACCCCTGGTCCCCGTCGGCGAGAGCGCGCTCGAGGATGGCTCTTATCTCCGGCTCCTCGAGCGGCAGAAGCTCAAATACCTGCACGCGGGAGAGAAGCGCCTGGTTCAGATAGAAGAAGGGATTCTCGACCGTCGCGCCTATCATCGCCACGACGTCATTTTCGAGCGGCGCCAGAAGCACGTCCTGCTGCGCCTTGTTGAAGCGGTGCACCTCGTCGACAAAGAGGATCGTCCGCACAGGCAGCCTGGCCCTGGCCCTCGCCACCGCGGTCCTAAGGTCCGAGACCCCGGCCTCCACGGCGTTCAGCATCACGAGCTCCGACCGCGTGGCCCCGGCGACGACGTACCCAAGTGACGTCTTCCCGCACCCTGGCGGGCCGTAGAGGATCATGGAGAAGAGCCGGTCGCTCTCGATCGCCCGCCTCAGGAGCCGCCCCTCGGACAGGATGTGCTCCTGACCGACGTAGTCGGCGAGGCTCAGAGGACGTCGCCTCCGCGCCAGCGAGATATGCTCGACCTGTCTATGGGGGAAGAGCTCACCGCTCTCGCCCGCTTCGGTCCCCACGGAACACCCCCTCCCGGTGCCGCCTCCGCCCTCGCCCCGATCAGATCCGGTAGATCAAGACGCTCCTTATCCTTGGATCCCGCCGTCGTGACCCACGGACGGGGAGCCGCAAGGGCGGAACGCGCAGAAGCGCAAGCGTCCTCACGTGTATCTGTCGGGACATACCTGGGGTCAGGGAATCACCACGCGCGGTCCGTCAGGATCGCTGAGTGGTGAACATCACCAGGCGACCCGAAAGGGTCGCCGAACGGGAAGTTCGGGGCAAAGCAGTACTGGCAGGCGGTTCGAATCAGTCACCCAACTCGCCGTCGAGCGTCTGTGACAGCTCCTCGGTCCGTTCCTGGACCTGCGCGAGCAACTCGTTCCTGTCATCCCGCTCGCGAAACAACTCACCGGCGATATTGAGCGCGGCCAGAATGGCCACCTTGAGCGATGATCCCAGGGAGGTCTCCCTGGTCACCTCGTTCATCTTACTGTCCACGTAGTGAGCTATCTCCTGAATGTAATCAGGATCGGCATCACCGCGGATCCGATACTCCGAACCGTATATCTCAACCTTGACGCTGTTCATCTCGGTGCTATCGTGTTCCAGAAGTCATACCTCCGACGAACCAACAAGGCTGCTTACCAGACTATCCCGTTACTTCCGTTCGTTCCCAGCTGTATGCACAACACATTAGAGTGGCCGTCATCCGACGTGATCGGCCATCGATTTCAGCCTAGCACCCATGCGCTTCTTCGTCTTGGAATCCACTTTCTGGCCGGACCCTATGCCGTCTACCAGGGCCCCCAGACCATCTATCTCCTTTCCCAAGGCCTGAAGCCGTTCGTTGAGCTCGGCGTTCTCAGCCTTGAGCCGCTTGAGTTCGTCCATGGCTCTCGCCACCGAAGACTCCAACTCATCCAAACCGGGCAGCTGCATGATTCACTCTCTTGCGGGCTTCCTCCGACCCCCGACCTGGGCCTTCCGGGCGGCGCCACGAACGGCACGGCTACCGAAGCGCCGCGTCGAACTCCTTGGTCAGATAGTTGACGATGCGCGAATGCGCCTCATCAACCTCCTCGTCGGTCAGAGTCCTCTCCCGCGACATGTACGTCAGTCCAAACCCCAGGCTCTTCTTGCCGGGCGGAAGCTGCTTGCCCACGTAGATGTCGAACACCTGCACATCCACCAGGAGCGGCTCACCCAGTCCCTCGACCGCCGCCAGGACATCTCCGGCCGCAGAACGTTCGCCGACAACGAGCGCGACGTCCCGCCGCGCCTTGGGGTATCGTGGCAGTTCTCTGAACTCGGCGGCCGTCGGAATGAATCCGCACAGTCTGTCGAGGTCGATCTCGAAAACGAACACGGGGTCCGGAAGCTCCCACGCTGCAAGGACTTTCTTCGAGAGCATCCCGAAGAACCCGATCCCCTCACCGCGCACGGAAAATCCCGCGCTCGCTCCAGCATCCAGCAACTGGCCATCGTAGCAGGCCGTTTCCGGGGTGTCAATATCGAGCGCTTCGGCCAGGGCCCAGAGAACGCCCTTCCCATCGAAGAAATCGACAGGCCTGGGCGTTTCGCCCCACGAGTGCCGGCCTGCCAGCCCGGTCAGCGCCCCCGCGAGCGCCCAGCGCTCCCCAAGTCCATCGCCGTCCTTCCAGAAGACCTTGCCCAGTTCAACTATCCTCAGGTCCTTCTCGCCCACGTTCCTGTTCCTGCGCACGACGTCCAGAAGAGACGGCATGATCGCCGTCCTCATGAACGGCATCTCCTTGTTGACCGGGTTCGAGAGCTCGATGGGCCGTCCTTGAGCCCCGGAGCCGCCGAGCCGACCAATGGCGCTCTCGCTCATGAACGACGTGGTCATTACCTCATAGAAACCCAGCCGCACCATCGCGTCGAGGACGCGGTTCCTCGCCCGCAAGCCCGAGTCCGGTGGCACGTCGATGGAATGGAACGGCACCTCCGGCGTCACGCCCTCGTGGCCGCGCGACCTCAGCACTTCCTCGATCAGGTCCGCCTCCACTGTGACGTCGGCCCTGTGCGGCGGTACATCGATACTCAGCTTGCCGCCCGGACCGTCCGCGACGCCGAATCCGAAAGACGTCAGTGCGGCGACCGTCTCGTCGCGCCCCACATCCTCGCCCAGCATTGAAGTGACCCTGCGCACATCGAGCGTGATGGTTGGAGCGGCGCCGCCGTCCGTGCCCGCATCGACGAACCCGGGCGCGACCCTGCCCCCCGCCAACTCGGCCATAAGGGAACTCGCGCGTGCCGCGATCATCTCCATGGCATGCGCGTCCACGCCGTGCTCGAAACGCTGGGACGCCTCGGTACTGACCCCGAGCTTCCTGGCTCCGCGCCGGACCACCACGGGGTCGAACGAGGCACACTCGAGCAGGATGTTCCGTGTCGCTTCAGAGACCTCGGAATCCGCACCGCCCATTACACCCGCGAGCGCCACGGGGTTCTTCCCGTCGCAGATGAGCAGCTGTTCAGATGTCAGCGTGCGCTCGACGTCGTCCAGGGTGACCATGACCTCTCCGGCCCTTGCCCTTCGGACGACGATCCTGTGGTCCGCGAGTCTGTCGTAGTCGAAAGCATGGATCGGATGCCCGAACTCGAGCATCACGA
>DAOWCM010000139.1 GCA_030639555.1 Candidatus Eiseniibacteriota bacterium
CCCGGCCTCCTCCGTCGGTGCTTCTCTTCGCGTGATGGCGAAGAAGCCCGCGGAGATCGCGGCCACCAGAAGCGCCATCGTGATCACCGTCATGCCGAGGATGGGGGCGAACTTCACGAACTGCCTGAACGTGCGGACGATCGCGAGTTTGAGGGCGAGTATGAGGATCAGTGCGACTGCCAGCGTCCAGTGGAGGACGCCCCGCAGGGCGAGGCTGTCACCGGCCGCCGCCAGGTAGCGCACTCCCATGACGGCCAGGACCACCAGCAGTCCAACGAACACATACCCGGCCGTCCTGTGGGTTTTCATCAGCGCGGAGACGCTCATCCGCTTCTCAGGTTTCCCCATGAGCGTGAGCATGCTGATGGCAGCCGTCAGCCCGGCCGCCACGAGGAGAACAGCGAGCGTCGTCTTGATAGCGAAGAAGCTCATGCCTGCTCCAGACAGACGACCGCCCGATCCATCGAACCGGACGGTCGCCTTCGTTTGCGGTCATCACAGCGTCCGGGACCGAATCAGCTCGGACCCGATAGACTAGTCGTTCAGGAAGAGATAGTCGCCGCCTGCATTGACGTGGCAGGAGATGCAGCCCACAGGCATGCCCTTGGCAACGCGCCCGGCCAGCGCCATGTCCATGTCGTTCTTGGCCACCATTCCATCCGGGGCGTGCTTGACCCAGTACCAGTCATTGTTGTCGGAATCGTAGCCGGCCTCACGCTGCACCATTGTCGTGATGGCCATAAGGTAGTCGGCGGGCGCCGCCTTCACCATATCGAGCGTCACGTCCATGCCGCCGTAGTTGTCCTTCACTACGACGTGGTAGGCGACGCCGTCGAGAGTGACGATGTTGTAGTACATCCTGATGAACATGCCGTGCGGAGACTTGCCAGGCATGATATCCGACTGGAGAACCCAGCTATCATACCCGTCCATCTCCGTCCAGAGGGCCTCAGCGAACGCCACGTCAGCCTCGCCGCCGAACGGCATCTCCATCATCTCCATCTTCTTCATCATCTCCGTTCCCTCGGTCTTCTCCTGTGCGACGAGAGACGCGGGGAGGAGGAAGGCAGCGATCGTCAGGATCGCCACGAAACCCATCACCGGCCGGAACTGCATAGCACCCTCCAAAGTTGTGGCACGGTTGTGCCCTGCTGCTTTCACATCGATGGTCTACTCGGCACCGCGCGCCAGCTCATACATGCATCGCCTGTGTGCTCTTGGATACACCAGACTCGCCCGGGATTCCATCGAAAAACACATGAGGACGAATTCAATAATGTCGCACACGAAACGGAGTTGCGGGCCGCGCATCGAACCTGTAGCGTATTGAGGCCACTGAGGCAATCCGGCCGTTTCCCACACCAAAGGTCGCCCACCATGGCAAGATACCGCTGCACTGTCTGCAACTGGGTCTACGACGAGGAGAGCGAGGGAGTGCCGTTCGCAGAGCTCCCGGATGATTGGTCGTGTCCGGTCTGCGGCGCCCCCAAGTCCGCGTTCGTTCCCGAGGGTCTGGCGAAACGGGATGAATCGGTGAAGACGACCGTCTCCGACGCGATCGTCGAGCAGCTGGTAGGTCTCGGGGTCACGGTCATCTGCGGCATTCCGGGCGACTCCAATCTGCCGCTCGTGGATGCCATCCGTCGCGACGGACGCATCCGCTTCATTCTGACGCGCCACGAGGAAACGGCCGCCTTCATGGCGTGCGCCCACGGCAAGATGACGGACGAGATGGGTGTGTGCATGTCCATCGCCGGACCGGGCGCCACCAACCTCGTTACGGGTTTGATGGACGCCTCCGCCGACCGAAGCCCGGTTCTGGCGCTGGTCGGCCAGGTGCCGGAGGTCTATCTGGGTAGCGAGGCGTTTCAGGAAATAGACCAGCTGGAGCTCTTCCATCCGTTCACAGCCTTCGCCGAGACCATCGCCAGAACGGCTCAGGCCGTGCCGTTGACAATGTCGGCCGCGAAGCATGCCTACCAGACGCCCGGAGTTTCAGTCCTGAGCACGCCGACCGACGTACTGATGGAGCCGTCGGCGACCGACACGCTCGATCCGGGCAGGAGACTTCACAGAGGTGCTCCGCAACCACCCGACGACGAGATCGCGCGAGCCGTCGAGCTCGTGAACGCGAGCGATCGGGTGGCGATCCTCGCCGGATGGGGGACCCGCCATCACAGCGCTCTTCTGACCGAGCTGTCCGAGAAGCTGAAAGCCCCGATCGCCACGACATCCAGGGCAAAGGGAGTGGTTCGGGAGACGGAGCGGCGGAGCGTCGGCGTGCTTGGCTCCATCGGGGGAAAGCGTGCGGGGCGCGCGTTCCAGGGGGCGGATCTCGTGCTCGTGATAGGCACGGGCTTCAGGCACGCCCGCCTCATCGCGCCCGGCACCAAGATCGTTCAGGTGGATCGGGACGCGACCCGGATAGGCCGGACATTTGACGTCGATGCGGGGATCCACGGCGATGCCGGGGCCGCACTGTCCGGCCTCGTCGCGGGTGTAGCACCCAGGTCCACCGAGGACGCGGAGTGGTGGGGGAAGATTGAAGCGGACAGGTCCGCCTTCATCGAAGGAATAGCTGCGGCAGGAAAGGACCGGTCCACTCCCATCAATCCCGGGTTCGTTATCCAGGCGCTCCAGAGAAACGTGGCGAGCGACGCCGTGATCACGGTCGACGTGGGAGATCACTCCTACTGGTTCTACCGTGACTTCATCTGCGACGGGCAGAGAACCTATCTTTCCGCCAACATCGCGAGCATGGGATTCGGACTGCCCGCGGCGCTGTCCGCGCAGCTGGACTTCCCGGACCGGCAGGTCGTCTGCCTGACCGGCGACGGTGGGTTCGGGATGCTGATGGCCGATTTCACGACAGCGGTGCGCGAGAAGCTCCCGATCAACGTCATCGTCATGAACGACGGCAAGCTCAAGAACATCAAGAAGGAGCAGGCCGGGGAGGGCTACCCCGAGTTCGGGATCAGCTTTCCTAACCCGGACTTCGCCGGCTTCGCAGAGAGCTGCGGGGGGCTGGGGTTCCGGGTCGAGTCACCCGGGGAGCTGGACGCGGCGATGTCCGAGGCGTTCGGCTCGGACCGCCCGGCGATCATCGATGTGGTGGTCGACCCCGAGCTCATGGCGGCGTCCGCGAGAACCGTCGACTGACGAACCCTTCACTGACGAACCGAGGGCCACATGTCCGAACACCTGCATCACGACGTTCTCATTGTCGGCGGAGGCCTGTCCGGCCTCCGCGCGGCGGTCGCCGTGCACGATGCCGGGCACGACGTCGCCGTGCTGTCCAAGGTTTATCCCATCCGTTCGCACTCCGGTGCGGCGCAGGGCGGCGTCAACGCGTCGCTCGGCAACCACCCCGATGGCGGAGACGATACCTGGGAACTCCACGCGTTCGATACCATCAAGGGTTCCGACTACCTGGCGGACCAGAACCGCGCGGAGATTCTCGCCAGGGAAGCCCCGGCCCGCGTGATCGAGATGGAGCACTGGGGCGCCTACTTCAGCCGGTTCGAGGACGGACGCATCGCGCAGCGCCCGTTCGGCGGCGCGGGTTTTCCGCGGACGTGCTACGCCGCCGACAGAACGGGGCACCATCTGCTTCACACGCTGTGGCAGCAGTGCCAGAAGCGTGGCATCCGCATCTACCCCGAGTGGCAGCTGACGGACATCGTTACCGACGCGGGCAGGGCTCGCGGCGTGGTGGCGTTGCACCTCCATACGGGTCAGCTCCAGGCGTTCTCCGCCGGCGTCGTCATCCTGGCGGGCGGTGGGCATGGCAGGATCTACGGGAGCTCGACCAACGCCTACATCAACACCGGAAGCGTCACGGCCGCCGCGTACGCCGCGGGCGCGCGGCTCGAGGACATGGAGTTCGTCCAGTTTCACCCGACCACCCTCCTCGGCACGAACATCCTCATCAGCGAGGGTGTGCGCGGGGAGGGCGGGCTGCTCTTCAACAACAAGGGTGAGCGGTTCATGGGGGACTACGCCCCGTCGGTGATGGAACTGGCCCCTCGTGACATCGTCGCGCGCGCCATCCAGACGGAGGTTAACCAGGGGCGCGGATTCGAGGGCGGATACGTGCAGCTCGACATACGCCACCTCGGTGCCGACGTCATAAAGTCGCGGCTGCCTGGCATCAGACAGATAGCGATGGACTTCGCGGGCGTCGACCCGATAGAGACACCGATTCCCGTGCAGCCCGCCCAGCACTACTCCATGGGCGGCGTGTCCTCGGACGAGAACGGCCAGACGGACATCGACGGCCTTCTCGCAGTGGGGGAGTGCTCCTGTGTCAGCGTTCACGGCTCCAACAGGCTCGGCGGCAACTCGCTCCTGGAGACGCTGGTCTTCGGCAAGCGTGCCGGCGACCACGCCGTGTCGTTGCTGGGCGCCGGGACGGACGCGGGAGCGGACGTCCTCGGCGGCGCGCTCGCACGAAGGGAGCAGTCCATTGGGGATCTGTCCAACAGGGAAGACGGGGAGCGTCAGGCCGTGATCCGTCGCGAGATGCAGGAGGTCATGACCGACCACGTCGGCGTGTACCGCGAAGAGGCCGGTCTCGGGCGGGCCGTGTCCGCACTCGCTGCCCTCAAGGAGCGCTACCGCGGTGTCACTCTCGACAGCGCCGGGTCGCGTCTCAACTATGATCTCATCGATACCCTGGAGCTCGGGGGCATGCTCGAACTTGCGCACGTCACGGCGCTGGGTGCACTCGCTCGGACCGAGAGCCGCGGCTCACACTGGAGGACTGACTATCCGGCCAGGGACGACGAGCGTTGGATGAAGCACACGATGGCGACGCGCGGCCCGGGCGGCGCTCCGGAGCTCGCCTACGACGACGTCATCGTCACGACCTACGAACCGATGGAGAGGAAATACTGATGAAGGCGACTACCTTCACATTCGCCATCGAGCGCTCCGACCCGAAGTCTGGAGACGCGCCGCGCGTTCAGCATTACGAGGTCGAAGTGACGGAGGGAATGACCGTCCTGGAAGCGCTGCTTCGCATACAGGCCGATACTGACGGGTCGCTGGCTTTTCGGTACGCGTGTCGCGGCGCGGTTTGCGGCTCATGCGCCATGTTGATCAACGGTGAAGTGGCGCTGGCGTGCCGGACTCAGGTCAACGGGCTCTGGACAGACGTGATCAGCGTCGGCCCAGTTCCGAATCATCCAGTGCTCAAGGACCTCGTTGTCGATATGGGTCCCTTCTTCGAAAAGGACCTAGCCGTCGCGCCCTGGCTTCAGCCGACCGAACCGGCCCCCGAGCGTGAGCGCCTGGTTGTGCCCGATGAGTGGGCGGAGGCCGAGCCCTACACGAACTGCATATTGTGCGCCTCCTGTCACGGGGTTTGCCCCGTGCCGGAGCGCGACCCCGAGTATCTCGGTCCCGCCGCGCTGGCGAAGCACTATAGGTTCCTCGCGGACCCGAGGGACGCGGCGGATGAAAAGAGGCTGGCGCTCGTGGATGGAGAGCACGGCGTCTCGGCGTGCGACACGGTGTGGAGGTGCGTCCGCGTGTGTCCGAAGGGCGTTCCTCCGACGAAGGGAATTCTGGCGACGCGGGAGCGGCTCTCTTCCGAGGGCGACGACACTTAGTTCTCAGTGGGCGAAGGCGCCTGACTCTCTGGGGCGCTGGCACCCGGCTCTTAGACCACCGGAGTTGACGATGGGCAGTAGAGTGGAGCACGACTCGCTTGGACAGGTCGAGATCCCTGAGGACGCGCTCTGGGGACCTCAGACTCAGCGAGCGCTCGAGAACTTCGCGATATCCGGTCTGCGTTTCGGGCGGAGCTTCATTCACGCGCTCGCGCACGTCAAACGCGCGTCCGCCTTGGCGAATGTCGAGTGCGGCGTGCTCGATCACAGGATAGGGGAGGCCATAGCGCACGCTTGCGACGCCGTGGCGGCCGGAGATCACGACGACCAGTTTCCAGTCGATATCTTCCTGACCG